>CALGLY010000047.1 GCA_937959095.1 uncultured Saprospiraceae bacterium | reverse complement strand
TATTGGGGTTTCAATCAGTATATTATTCAGCGAGCATTGGCGGCTAAAAGCATCCGTGAGGCACAGAAAGGAATGGCATTCGCTGCCTTCTTAAAGTTATTCATGCCTTTTATCGTAGTAGTTCCAGGGATTGCAGCTTATGTGCTCAATGCAGATATTGGCAAAGCCGATGAAGCCTATCCTTGGGTACTCAATAATTATGTAGGCACAGGCTTCAAGGGAATTGCTGTAGCGGCTTTGGTAGCAGCTATTGGCTCTTCTATTAGTTCTATGGTGAACAGTACCGCTACTATTTATACCTTGGATATACACAAGCCACTATTTGGGCGCAATGCATCCGAAGAACAATTGGTGAAGGTAGGGCGAATAGCTTCTGTAGCGGCTATCGTAATAGGAATTCTCATGGCTCCGCTATTGAGTAATTCGGGGCAAATTTTCCAATTTATTCAAGAATACACAGGTTATATCAGTCCTGCTATTCTAGCCGTTTTCTTATTCGGGATCTTCTGGAAGCGCACCAATACGCAAGGTGTATTGACTACGATTATTGTCGCTATTCCATTATCTTTAGGGCTAAAAGCGATGTTTCCAGATATGCCATTTTTAGATAGGATGGGTATTAGTTTCTTGGTTCTTTCCGCTATTATTGTATTGACGGCTTTATTCACTAGTCAAAATAATAGCTCGAAAGCAGTGGAATTAGAGAAAGGAATTTTCAGTACTTCTACGGTCTTCAATTTGACAAGTATTATAATCATTGGTGTCTTAGCGGTGATTTATACGATCTTTTGGTAGGCTTAGTAATGCGTTAATTTCTAATGAGATAATGCTACAATGTATGAAAGAAAATATTATAGTATTATCTCATTCAAAATTAACGCATTGCACTATTACCCCTGCACATAGACTAAAAACTTCTCTGCATAAAAATCTTCCTCAAAAAGATCTGCTAACGGAAAAAGTTCAACATACTCTTCATTATGGAGTTCATCTATTTCTGCTTGAATATTACCGCCTTTCAGGGCAAATAAGCCATTCGGGTAGCCATGTTGTTGCTTGTTTTTGATTACTTGCTGCGTCCAAGGAATCAATTTATCGAGGCGAGCTACTGCTCTAGTTACTACAAAATCGGCTTTTTGTCCTTTCCATTCTTCCACTCGTACTTGCTTAGCCGTTACATTTTTTAGGTCTATTTCTTCGGCTATGGCTTGTACTACACTTATCTTTTTGCGAGTTCCATCTATGAGTGAAAATTCGACATTTGGAAACAAAATCGCTAAAGGAATACCAGGCATGCCACCACCTGTACCAAGATCAATGATATGTGCACCATCATTAAATTCCGTAACTAGAGCCAATGCCATAGAATGCAAAATGTGTCGTTCATAAAGGTTGTCAATATCCTTTCTTGAAATGACGTTTATCTTTGCATTCCATTCGGTATAAAGCGGTTTCAATGCCGTCAGTTGTGCGATTTGCTGTTCGGATAAGCCCTCGAAGTACTTTTGTATAATTTTCATTTATTTAGTAGCCTTTTTTGAACACGGAGGCACAGAGACACCGAGTTTTTTTATTTTAACTTATCCTCTGTTTCTCTTGATGAACATTAAATATAGAAGCAGCAAAAAAGAAAAAAGCTCCGTGTCTCAGAGTATCTCTGTTCAAAATGTTTAGCCTCTTGCCTTTCTAGCAGCAATAAAGCTTTGGATATAAATAACCATTGCAATCAGCGAAACGCCAATCATAGTTCCTACTCGCACTATTGCCATTGTATCACCACGTCCAATTGCTCCACGAAGCGGCATCACTAGCGCGAAGATGAGCAATAAAGTAAGTACCACTACAATATGTGCAACCACTTTATTTTCTTTTCGAAAGGCAGGTGTAACCAGTAAAAAGATAAGCCCGAAAGCCGCAGGAATAAGCGCAGTATTGGATGGTGTTTCAGAACTAAAGTACCCCCAAAGACTCAATGCGATGAGTAGAATTCCATTGATTAAATTTATTTGAAATGGCTTCATTTTTATAAATTTTATGTTGCTTTAATTGGCTGCGAAGGTACAAATTACTTGCTTTATTTATTCTTTTTGGGCTGTTGGATAAAATTATTGCATTTTTATGTTTAGTACTCTTTTTAGGTTGAAAACCAGCATAGAGCCTGCTGGATAGTGTAAAACTAGGTGATTTTTTAGTTAAAAAATTAACACTAAACCCTTCTTTATCAAGATTGCTCTAAGAAAAAATTAAAATATTTGCTATATTTACTCAAGATTGTCAAATTGAATGCCGAATAATAGGCGGTGTATATGGAATAGTTACCAAGGAACGGATTTGTTAACAGGCGTTCAAGAATAACTTTTCTTTGACAAAAAGGCGGTATTCAAGAAAATAAACCTAGTAGTAAAGATTTCTAAATCAAATGAAAATATAGTGTCCAAAACGATACCGAATATTTGTAGCGTTTAGAAAAACAGAATTAGGAAATAAGTATTGAATACAACTGTAAAAAAAAACAGACGCTAAAAGCCAAAGGCTCTTAATACAATTAACAAAGTCATTTAAAACTGTAAGTTCATTGGATGCACCTTGCAATAGTCGAATGAAAGATATAGAAGTGATTAGAACTTATTTAGGTTCTCAACACTCTCTATGCTTTAGTTTGATTTATAATAGATATGCGGGAAAAATATACAGCAAATGTATATCGCTGCTAAAGGACGAAGCATTAGCCCAGGATGCTACACAGGAGATTTTTACGAAAATTTTCATGAACCTTTCCAAGTTTGCAGAACGCTCTAAGTTCTCCACCTGGGTATATTCCATTACATATAATTATTGTATCGATTTTTTAAGGCGACGAAAGAAATATAAGGACTTATTTATGGAAGAGCCTGAACGCACACCTGATATCCCTGATAATGATGTGCCTGATCAAGAATTGTTGGCAATGGAAGTAAAGCAACTTAAAAAAGTGCTTGAAGAAATACCCGTAGATGATAAAGCTATTTTGCTTATGAAATATCAAGATGATATGTCTATAAAAGAGATAGCTGGAATACTAGGAAAGACAGAAAGTGCTGTGAAGATGCGTATAAAACGAGCAAAAGCGAAAGCACAACATTTTCGACATAAATTATTTGATAAAGAAAGAAAACAATATATGTAGTAACAAGGTAATGAAAAACTAATTAACTAAACAGTTATGCTTGTCTTTTTGTCTTGTAATTTCGTTAAAAATACTCGTCGTAGCTAAGGCTATGCCTGCGTTTTTTGCCTCATTACAAAACAAAAATCCTACACTTAACTGTTCATTT
>CALGLY010000046.1 GCA_937959095.1 uncultured Saprospiraceae bacterium | reverse complement strand
CATTGAATAAGGTCTCAAACAAAACACTGCCAATTGACGGAACAGCAAATCATAGCAGCCTGTAAGCGCGGCGAACGAAAAGCGCAAAAATGGATATACGAACGATATGCTCCAAAAATGTTTGGGGTGTGCAAGCGCTATGTACGCAATAACGAAGATGCGGAAGATGTGCTAGTGAATGCGCTCTTCAAAGTGCTAACGAAAATAGATAGCTTCGGAGGGAAAGGGAGTTTTGAAGGTTGGATAAGACGAATTGTAGTCAATGAAGCATTGATGTTACTCCGAAAACGCAAAGATTTTAAATATGCGACTTCTTTGGATGAAGTCGATATTCCTGATTCGGCGAATGTAGTGGAAGATTTGAAGGCGCAAGACATTATTAAATTACTGGAAAAATTGCCTACGGGCTACCGAACGGTATTTAATCTGTATGTGATAGAAGGCTTCAAGCATCGCGAAATAGCAGAGCAATTAGGTATCAGTATCAATACTTCAAAGTCGCAATTGATATTGGCAAAGAAGCGAATGCAGAAATTAATTATTGAACAAGATTTGACTAATATATAGTTTTGGATATTCAGAGGTTAAGCTATCAAAATTAACCTCTGAATATCCAAAAAACAAGAAGAATGAAACAGAAACAAGATATTTTTGACGTATTCAAAGCAAATGAGCAAGCATGGGATGAAATGCCTAGCACACGCGCATGGGATCGTTTGGAAGAACGCCTCGACGTACATGCTGCCGAGCAGACAGATACGCCCAAGAAAGAGGCTAGGGTAGTGCGCTTCCGTCGGTTGGCGGTGGCTGCGTCCTTGTTGCTTGTGCTAGGTGCAGCATCTGTGATGGCATTGCAATCGCAGCAACAGCAGCAACAACAGTTTGCTATGAATGATTACGAAACTTCCGATTTGGATGGCGCGTATTTTACGGATGTACCAAAGTATGAGCCACTTCGCTATGCTAAAGGAAGTGTGATTAATGAAGGCTTACCAACTCGAAAATTGGTAGCAGCGGTTAATTATTTCTATACCGATGAAGTACAAGAAGCACAAAAAGAAGTGACTGATTTGGTGCTGGATACCGTGAAGAATGTAATGCAGAAAATACTGCCTGCGAAGCGCGATTTTACATGGCTACTTGGCGATTGGGTTGGAAAAATAACAGATGGTACTTCCGTGGAAGAATGGAAAACAACTGCCGAAGATGTATACGATGGTAGAGGGCTTCTGGTTAAAAATTCGGATACCTTATTTATGGAGCAAATGCGCTTGCAACGCAAAGGCGAAAATTGGTATTATATTCTAAAAACAGATGTTTATTCAGATCCAGTAGCTTATGTATTGAGCTATTATTCTCCTGATTTCGTGATTTTTGAAAATGCGAAAGTAGAATTTCCAAACCAAATCGTATTCGATAGACGTTTAGGAGAAATGTGTTCTACGGTCTTTTTGCCAAAGGACAAGATAGAATTGAGTCCAAAGCAGCTTGATTTCTGGTTGCAGCGCAATGTAGTGCTACAAGATAAGGCGGTTCGTAATTTGTGGAAGCAGATTTAAGGAGGCTTGAAGATTCGATGAGTTGAGAATCTGAATTTTCCTAAATTTTTCTAAAAAGTGCAATATCTGAGAGTTAGATTTTGTTAATTCTTGCAGCGTGTGACTTTATAAAGATCGCGCGTTATACAAATAAGGTCTAGAAGCCGTCCACCATCAAAGTTGTCAAAGACAACTGACCGTTAGCCGTCGAGCGAAGCGACCGTTTAATAAGCATTAGCAAAATCTAACTCAAGGATATGTATCGAATTATTGTATTGAATGTATTACTACTGCTAACATGCAGTTTGTTTGCCCAACAAAAACCAGTGAATAGTGCCGAGGAATTTGAAAAACGCTACCAATGGCGCATCCAGCAGGACTTTCTAGAAGGCACATACATTCCTAAAGATCTTACCGACGTTTTTATCGAACTCAATCGCTTAATTGACAAGCCTTCTAAGCAAAAATTTAAAACAGCATCCGAAGAAGAAGTCGTGCATAAACTCTATTTCAGTCTAGGGCGTTGGATGATTGTCAATTGGGGTTTCTATGGTGGCTCACGTCTATCGGTCTTTTTGAAAAAGTTAGATATTCATCATCCAGAGGAGATGGCGAAGTTTCTAATTACTACTTATCACCGAAATTTGAATAAAAACAAGCTAAATGTGAAAGAATTAGTCACTTCTTTGCAGGAAGCTAGAGCGCAAGAAAAAGCAGAACGACTAGAAGAAGGCGAGGTAATAGAAACCAAAAGACGAAAACGGGAGGTTACTCCAGAAAAAAATTAATTTTTTGGCACAACTTTTTTCAAACTGTTTATTTACATTGATTTTTATTAAAATATTGATTATGAGATTGTTATGTGTGTGTGAATGCGATATGTATTCCCATTTTGAGACTTTTGTCTTTGTGTAAAAATATTCCCATTTGTGATATTTGCCTTTCGATGAATATATATATATGTTTGTACTAACAACGTATTATTTTTCAATCTAAAGGCAATTAAAACATGAAAAGCTACCTACATTTGCTATGCTTAGCGATACTGCTAAGTGTATCTACCACTTTATTGGCAACTCCGAATGTCTCCTTTACCGCAACGCCTACTTCGGGTTCATTTCCTTTACTCGTCAATTTTAATGCAAGTGCCACCTCTGATTCACAGTCGGGGACATTACAGTATTTTTGGGATTTTGGAGATGGAGGTCAAACTTCAGGTACAGGCTCGATAGGGAAAACAGCAAGCCATACCTATACCACGAATGGTACATTTACAGCTACTTTAACCGTAATGAATCTAACGACTTTTGCTACTAGCAGTAAGACGAAGACGATAACTGTAACAGTACCAACAGGTACTTATTCCTATCCTGTTGATGCGATACAGGATGCTTACTGGAATGGCAGCAGTTCTACCAATAGCAATATGCTTCATGTAGGTGGAGGAAAAACAGCCTATTTGAAATATACTATTCCTAATCTTCCTGGAAATATCACTGCAGCTAAATTACAATTTACCTATTCTTTGGTTGGAATTCCTCAATCGGGTACAATAAAAGTTCAGAAAGGAAGTAATACGAACTGGACAGAAACAAATCTGACTAATTCTAATCGCCCCAGTGCTACGACTACTATAGGTAATGTAACTACGACTACCTCTGCGATTACGTATAATAGAGCGATTTCACTATCTCATATCTCGGAAGGCGGTGTAATTAATTTGATTTTGTCTTCGACGAATTCTTCTGCACATTGGTTTGCTTCTGCTGAAGAATCTTTTGAAACAGATAGACCGCGTCTTATCTTGACTGTGAATAATTCTGGGACTACTGCGCCGACTATTCAAACAGGCAAGAAAAACATTGTAACCTCCAGTTCAACGGATTGGGATCAAGTGAATTTCCCAACAGCGTTCAGCCAAACACCAATAGTAGTAGCTGGGCCTCCAAGTTTCAATGGTGGTAATCAATCAACAGTACGCATCAAAAGTGTGACGAAAACAGGTTTCCAGATTCAAGTGGATGAGTGGGATTATCTGGACGGCGCACACACGAGCGAAACGATTAGTTATATCGCAGCCGTGCCAGGCACGCATACCTTGGGTAGTTTGAAAATGAAAGCTGGTAGCGTGACAAGCGTAGATCATGATTGGAAAACTGCTACTTATTCAGGTGCATTGACCTCCACGCCTGTTGTGATGGCATCTCAAGTCACGAATGGAGGGGGACAAGCAACTACGGTTCGTTTGACAAATATATCTAAGACCGGTTTTAGTGTGAAAGTTCAAGAAGAGGAGGCAAATGATGATATTCATGCAAAAGAAATAGTGCATTATATGGCATTCACTACAGGTACAGGTAGCCTGAATGGGAAAACAATTAAGGTAGGAAAAACAGGACGTTCTATACGAGAAAATTGGGCACAAATCAACTTTGGAACAACGCTAAGTAATGCAGGTTTTGTGGCCGCGATGCAAAGTTACTATGGAGGAGATTGTGCTGCATTACGCTATAAAAGTTTGACTTCTACTGGTGTGCAAGTGAAAGTGGAAGAAGAAACTTCCGCTAACGTAGAGGTAGCTCATACTACAGAGGTGGTAGGATATGTAGTTATTAAAAATGCGGCTACTACACCTGCACCTTCCAATGAAGATAGCGATGAGATAGATAATATTGTCGAATCGAGAGGCGATGAAACTCGCCCTATAGAAGTAAAAACATATCCAAATCCTTTTATAAATGAGCTAACTATTGAATTACCTGCCGAACATCCGTATCAATTTGTAGAACTGATAGATGCACAAGGACGTGCTTTATTGCGTCGAGATATTAGTACGGCGGATAATCATATCCATTTCTATGCCGATGAAAAATGGATAGTAGGTATGTATTTTCTTCGTTTGCATGCACCAAATGAAGTGCGCGTGGAGCAAGTACTAAAAGTGCAATAACCGCTTATTTTGAATCCCTATTTATATTAGTTCCTCTAAATATCCTGTGATACGAGCAGTCAATTTCACAATAGAATACTCATCAATTTGTGAATTGACTGCTTTTTTTAATTTTCCTTCTCGATATTGCTGGTATAACATCCGGATAGTCATCTCTATTTGAGCTGCATCTTCATAGTTGCAAGTATAGCCACTCTGCGTTTCTTCAATAATTTTTGATACATCACTCGGCATGGGTTCTAAGCAAAATATAGGGCGACGTGCTGCCAGATATTCAAAAAGCTTCCCAGGAATGCGTCCTTCAGCATTGGGTTGTTGGTTAAGTAAGAGGAGCAGAATAGGACTATTTAACGTCATTTCAAGGGCTTTGTCTCTTGATACGTTGCTAATTATTTTTACTCCTTTGAAATTTTCTTTCTTTTTTAAAAATGACTGAATCGAAAAATCTACTTGCCCTACCAAGCGCAGGTATAAGTCCTCTTTAAAGCCCTCAATTTCATTACAAAGCTTATCTAATACTTCAAAAAAGACCATTGGATTACGGTCATAGCCCATAATGCCGAGATGGGTAAAACTGAATTTATCGCCGACCTCGGCTTTCGCATCTTTGTAATCATCAGGATCGAAGCCCCATGGAACGACCGATACATTTTCAGCCCCTATTGCTTCTAGTTCTCGTTTCCAAGTAGGACTAACTATGGTGATTTTATCCGCTGCTTTGAAGGCTTCTTGCTCCAAGCGGTGGTGCTTTGCATCGCCCCACTTCGTGAGGCTTAGGAGTTGGTAATAATCAATTTGTGTCCAAGGATCTTGAAAATCAGCAAGCCATGGAATACCCGTTTTTTGCTTCACAAGTGTTGCTATGCGCGTATTGCTATGGGGCGGGCCATCCGAAAAGATGACATCTACAGGATTTTCTTTCAGATATTTCACCAAAAAACGCACCGAAGGACGAATCCACCAAGCCCGTGCATCAGGAATGAAAAAATTGCTTCTCAACCAAACCGATAACTGATGCGCTTTGCCTAGTTTTTTATCTTTCACATAAAAGACATTATTGACATTAGCATCTTTTTTTTGTCCTGTTATGAATTTATAAATGTGGTAAGGTTCCCATATTTTCTGACGTATAATCGTGATACCTTCAGGAATGTCTTTTTCATTGCTATGGTCGATACTAGGGTAGTGTGCGCCCTCTGCGGTGAAAATGATAGGTTCCCAACCGAATTGGCGCAAGTATTTCGCGATTTTCAGGCAGCGCAATACGCCAATGCCTCCGCAAGGTGGCCAATAATAAGAGATAAGGAGGACTTTCTTTTTTGTCATGTCTAAATTTGAACAACTCTAATGAAAGAGAAGAAAAAAACTCTGCGTTTCCGCGCCTCTGCGTTCAAAAAATAGGTTACTACTCGGGTACTCTCTGAAATTTAGATCAAAACACCCAATTTTAAGTTGTTTTCTATTCATTTCTAGTTTTTTACAACTCTTTTGATGACAAAACATCTTTCTAAGAGGCTCAATTTCTAGAATTTGTAACCCAAA
>CALGLY010000045.1 GCA_937959095.1 uncultured Saprospiraceae bacterium | reverse complement strand
CTGCCGATGCAGGTTACTTGACGCGTCGTCTAGTAGATGTATCGCAGGATGTGGTTATTATGACCGATGATTGTGGTACGCTTCGCGGACTGGAAACAACGGCATTGAAGGATAATGAAAAAGTAATAGAAGGACTTGTTTCTCGTATTGCAGGGCGGTACTTGCTACATGAAGTATTGCATCCTATAACGGATGAAGTATTGCTAGAAGCAGGTGAATATATCACACAGACCGATGCAGAACACTTCGAGGAAATCGGAGTAGAAATGGTGCATATCCGTTCTGTACTTACCTGCGAAGTTAAGCGAGGTGTATGTCGTAAGTGCTATGGTAAAAACCTAGCAACTGGACGTATCACAGAGATGGGAGATGCAGTAGGTATCATTGCAGCACAATCTATTGGTGAGCCAGGTACACAGCTTACGCTTCGTACCTTCCACGTAGGTGGTATTGCCTCTGTAGCGAAGCAAGAATCGAGCATGATTGCGAAGTTCGACGGGGTACTGGAGTTTGATAGTATTCGTACTACCAAATCGAAGAACGAAGAGGGACAAGAGGAAAACATCGTACTATCTCGTTCAGGTGAGCTGCGTATCATGGATCCAGAATCAAGTAAGCAGTTTTCAGCGAACTATATTCCTTATGGTGCTACTTTGCTCGTACAGGATAAGCAAAAGATTAAGAAAGGAGATACAATTTGTGAATGGGATCCATTCAACAACGTTATTATCTCTGAATATTCTGGTATAGCACAGTTTGAGTCGATTGAAGAAAATCAGACGTTCCGAATAGAGCGGGATGACCAAACAGGTTATGCAGAGAAAGTAATTATCGAATCGCGTAATAAGCGGAAGATTCCTACCATTAAGATTTTAAATGCTGATGGGGAAGTTCTTCGTAATTATAACCTGCCAGTAGGCTCTTACATCTCTATTGATGATGGTGCAAGTGTGAAAGCAGGACAGAAGATTGTGAAGATTCCACGTAAACTTGGAGGTATTCAGGATATTACGGGTGGTCTGCCGCGTGTAACGGAGCTATTTGAAGCACGTAATCCATCGAACCCAGCAGTGGTTGCTGAAATAGATGGTGTAGTGACACTTGGCAAAATTAAGCGTGGTAATCGGGAGACAATCATCGAGGCGAAGGACGGACAACGTCGTAAGTATTTGATTGGTCTATCTAAGCACATTCTAGTACAAGAAGGTGACTTTGTGCGCGCAGGTATGCAACTTTCGGATGGTGCGACAGCACCTAAGAATATCTTGGAAATTAAGGGACCATTGGCGGTACAATCGTACCTCGTGAATGGTATCCAAGAAGTATATCGCTCACAGGGTATCGGTATCAACAATAAGCACTTGGAGGTAATCGTACGTCAGATGATGCGTCGCGTACAAATAGAAGATCCAGGAGATACAACTTTCTTAGAAGGTGAAGCAGTTGAGAAGTACGATTTCGTGGAACAAAATGACTGGATTTTCGATAAGAAGGTCATCACAAGTGCAGGTGAATCGAATCGTTTGAAAGAAGGTCAATTAGTGAGCCTTCGTCAGTTGCGAGAAGAGAATTCTTACTTGAAACGGAATGACTTGAAGATTGCAGAATTCCGCGATGCAGTAGCGGCTACTTCTTTCCCATTACTACAGGGTATCACAAAGTCTTCTTTGGGTACAAGTAGTTGGATTGCAGCAGCATCCTTCCAGGAAACGACGAAGGTACTAAGTACAGCAGCTATCGGTGCGAAGCGCGATACCTTGAATGGCTTGAAGGAAAACGTTATCGTAGGAAAGCGTATTCCAGCAGGTACAGGCTTGCGTGAATATCAAGACTTGTTCGTGACTACAAAAGCGGCACAGGAAGAATATGAAGCGCGTAGAGCCGCTTTAGATATGGAAGAAGAATACGAGAGCAATTACTAAACACTTGCTTTTGTGGAAATATAAAACCCTCCGTAGCGTGCGCTGCGGAGGGTTTTTGCTTGATAAGATAGCCTTTTCAGGTTGGATAGATTTGTCAGATTCTTTCTACCTCATAGTTTATATTCTAAGGTCAATAAATTACGGACTTGATCCCATTTCATGTAGCTAATTGCATCACCAGGGTAAGTAAGAAACCCTTCGCCTTTGATTTCATACAAAAACCAAAAAGATTGTCCTGTTTTTAATCCTAAAGCATATTGTAAGTCATATCTAAGACTCCATCGTTTTGACAAAGGATATGTATAATATAGTCCTGCATTGATTGTAATACCATGCTCTTCATATTTATCTCGGTGAAAAGCATAATCTAAATAAATAGGAATATTATCAGTATTGAGTTGTTCTTGTAGCCCCATTTTATATTCAAAAAGGGCTTTGTCGTCTGTAAAATAGCCTGACAATTCGAAACTACTTCCAAAGCTTCCTCCTTTTTTAGTAGTAATAAAAGGATGACTAATGCCTAATGTTCCCTCCCATACTCGATACGGTATTTTAATTTTTTCGAATTCATTAATACCATAAGCAAAAGAGGTAAACTTTTTGAAAAAGAGAATATTTGAAAAATGACCTGTGTTAATTCTAGTATAAATATTAATTTTTCTTTTAGGGAGATGATATCCTATATGAATACCGCTTAAAGTATTGGAACTATAATATATAAAATTATGGTAATCATTTGTTCCAAGACCTGCGATATGAGGATCAGCATAAATAGAGCTATTTAACCGATAACCTAAGGTAGTCCCTATTGTCCATTGAGCATAATTTTTACCTGGCAAAAGAAGAAAGAAAAATAAGATGATATATTTCATAGATTTAATCTAAAAGAGTGTATATCCCCCCAATGCTTGTATCGGTGGAAATAATAATTTAGTAAAGAACAGTACTGAAAATTAATCTGTTTTGAAAATGAACAACTTCGCCTGCTTGCAGCGAGGTTGTTCATTCAAAAGAATTCCTGATACTTGCCTAATTACAACGAAGATTATTTATTCATGTCTTTTTTGTTCGAATAAAACTCCAGAACCTGTAGGAGTGTTTAAATCTCCATCATATTCAAACCATCCTACTTCTTGCCAGCTCCAAGATGAAATTGTTGGGATAACACCATCTACTCCATAAGGTGTTTCTGCTGAAAAAATATCAATAACCACATCACCACAATCTGTAAGAGATATTTGTTGCAGATTATTATTAGTTTCAATATCCTTTTCAAAAAATATCCATCCTACCACTTGATCAACATTTATGGGATAATTATTACTATATAAAGAGTACACTTCCCCCTACTATGTGTTCGGTGACTAATTCCAAATCTTCCTTGCTACTTCCTTTATATATTGCAAACCTTTGATTGGCTAGAGGTTGAAATCTAAAATCATCAGATGATTCACAAAGGGCGGTTAAAAAAACATATGTTTCATAATAGAGTATACTATCAGTTGTAGCTGCAGCTAGTCTATAATACATATCGCCTGTAAATATGGTTTGCCCGATTGCTACTGTAGTAAGTGACATATATAGGCTTAGAAAGATATATTTTATCACGAAGAATTTAGTTTATGAGATGAATATCAAAATTACATTTGCAGAATTGCTTATAACTTATCGCACCAAAATCACCTCCCCGTTTTGCCGCTTCCGAGTTCCAAGTAATGGCTCGGAATACTCAATCACATACACATACAAACCCTCGGCTACGGTTTGCCCATTCGCTTCGCCGTCCCAAGCGGCTATGCCTTCGTAGAGGAGTGCGCCCCAGCGATTGAAGATTTGAATTCTTTCGATGCTTGCTTGTGCTGCGCCAATCTCAAAGCGATCATTGATGCCATCATTATTCGGAGAAAATGCAGTTGGGATGTAGAGTTTTGCGCTGCAATCAAGCACTTCTATTTCTATTTCATCGGTGAGTTCGCAACCTGCTTCTGTGAAGGCTTGGACGCTGTACAGACCACTTTCACGCACATTCAAGCTTCTTATGGCTTCTCCATTCCAATAAACTTCTACCAAATCATTGCGATTGGGAGATAGGATAAATTCATTTTGTAGACAAATTGTTGTATCTATCGCTGTTATTAGCCCATAATCGGGTAGTGATTCTACTAGATTGATGACTTCGATGGTTTGGCTACGCGCACAATTACCCATCACGGTGAGTGCATAGTTGCCACTACTCAAA
>CALGLY010000044.1 GCA_937959095.1 uncultured Saprospiraceae bacterium | reverse complement strand
TAGCTAAAAATAGTCCCAACAGGACGACATCTACTAGCATAGGGTGAATCCCTATGAAACAAATAATACGTGGAGAACAGAGAACGATTAATCGAATTATATACAGCCGATAAGCGCACCGAACAAATAGTAGAAGCCGTAAAGCAAGCACAACCTGTGCGAGCGCGATTGCTCGGTATGGTGGGCGCGATGGAGTGTTTTGTATTGGCAGGCGTGTATCGGAAACAGCGGCAAAATTATTTATTCATAGCCAATGATAAAGAAGAAGCCGCCTATGTGCAGAACAACCTAAGTGCGATTTTTGAACAGAAAACTATCCACTTTTTTCCCGATTCCTTCAAGCGACCGCAACATTTCGAGCAACTCGAAAACACAAATGTACTGCAACGCACCGAAACTATTAATAAGATAACAACTTCCAATGCTACGGGGGAAATTATTGTTACCTACCCAGAGGCATTGTTTGAGCAGGTCGTCGCGCCAGCGGTCTTAGACGAACACCGGCTAGAGATAAGTGTAGAAGAAACCTTAGATGTCGCGACCATCGTGGAAGTGATGACAGAGTATGGCTTCAAACGGGAAGAATTTGTGTATGAGCCTGGGCAATTTTCGATACGTGGAGGCATCGTAGATATTTTCTCCTATGGCAATGAGTGGCCCTATCGCGTGGAATTATTCGATGAAGAAGTGGAGGCAATCCGCACCTTCGACCCAATGACGCAGTTGGCAAAACAGAATATTAAGAAAGTATCTATTGTCCCGAATATCAATACCAAATTTACGAGCGACCAAAAAGTATCGCTGCTTAAAGTCCTGAAAGAAAATACAGCGATTTGGGTGAAAGACTTCCAAATCCTACTCGATCGCTTGCAGATGTGCTTTGATAAAGCAGCCGATTTTGCTGATAGTGTCTCTGCTTTGGATAAGAGTGAAGTGGCAGGGCTTTTCCGCGACCGCGCTTTCATTCGCCCCAATGCAGTGGTAGAAGATATGAAGCAATTTCCTATTTTCAGCCTCACCGATAGTGTACAGCCGCTTGATTTTGACACAAAAATCGTGTTCCAATCGCGACCGCAACCGAGTTTCAATAAGAATTTTAAATTGTTAATTGAAAACTTAGAAGAAAATAATGAAGGAGGAATAGAAAATTACATATTTACTGAAAACCCTAGACAGATAGAACGCTTCTATAATATTTTTGAAGACCTAGAAGCAAAAGTTGCCTTTCACCCAATTCTGAATGCTATCCATCAGGGTTTTGTAGATTTGGATTTGAACGTAGCTTGCTATACCGATCATCAGATTTTTCAGCGTTTTCATCGGTATCGTCTGCGGAAAGGATTTTCTAAGGATAAAGCCCTGAATCTAAAACTCCTGCGCGAACTCCAATCAGGTGATTTTATCACGCATATCGATCATGGAGTAGGGAAATATTCGGGCTTAGAGAAGATTGATATTAATGGACAAAAGCAGGAAGCAGTCCGCATTTTCTATAAAAATAGAGATGTCCTTTATGTTAGTATTCACTCGCTCCATAAAATTGCAAAATACGTTGGGAAAGAAGGGAATCCACCGAAGTTGGATAAAATCGGTTCGGATACCTGGAAGAAACTCAAAGCCAAAACCAAGAAAAAAGTAAAAGATATAGCGGGTGAGTTGATAAAACTCTACGCCAAGCGACGCGCTGCCAAAGGACACGCTTTTCCGCAGGATGGCTATTTACAAACCGAGTTAGAAGCCTCCTTTATTTATGAGGATACGCCCGACCAATTCAAGGCAACCCAAAGTGTGAAAGAAGACATGATGAAGGATTATCCGATGGATAGGCTCGTCTGTGGGGATGTAGGTTTCGGGAAGACCGAGGTGGCGATGCGTGCGGCATTCAAGGCAGTAGTGGGCGGCAAGCAGGTCGCTATTTTAGTGCCTACGACTATTCTGGCTTTACAGCATCATCAGACCTTTCATAAGCGGTTAGAAAATTTTGGCGTGACGGTAGATTATATCAATCGCTTCCGAACACAGAAGGAAAAGACCCAAATTTTCAAAGACCTCAAAACTGGAAAAATTGACATCATCATTGGCACACATGCCATTTTAAGTAAAAAAATAGGTTTCAAAGACTTAGGCTTGTTGGTGATAGATGAAGAGCAAAAATTTGGAGTGGCAGCAAAAGAAAAACTGCGCCACCTCAAAGTAAATGTGGATACGCTGACCCTCACGGCAACGCCTATTCCGCGAACGCTACAGTTTTCGCTGATGGCTGCGCGTGACCTTTCCGTGATTCGGACTGCCCCACCCAATCGACAACCGATACATACTGAAGTTCGGATTTTCCATGATGAACTCATCAGAGAGTCTATCTACTACGAAGTGATGCGTGGCGGACAGGTTTTCTTCGTGCATAATCGCGTGAAGTCTTTGCCCGATATGCTGGCTATGGTGCGCCGACTCTGCCCCGATGTAGATGTCGCTTTCGCACATGGACAGATGGAAAGTAGAACACTGGAAAAGACGTTATTGAATTTTATTGATGGCAAATATGATGTGCTACTTTGCACCAATATCATAGAAACGGGCTTGGATATTGCCAATGCTAATACGATTATCATCAATAATGCGCATCATTTCGGGATGAGTGATTTGCACCAATTGCGCGGACGTGTGGGGCGTTCCAATAAAAAAGCCTATTGCTATCTATTCTGCCCGCCGATGTCTACCCTCACGGGGGATGCACGGAAACGCTTGCGGACGATAGAAGAATTTTCGGACTTGGGTAGTGGCTTTAATATTGCCATGAAAGATTTGGATATTCGAGGAGCTGGAAATCTGCTTGGGGGCGAACAAAGCGGTTTCATAGCAGATATTGGCTATGAAATGTATCAGAAAATATTGGAAGAAGCCATTTTAGAATTAAAAGAAACGCAATTCAAGGATTTATTTAAGGATGAAATGGAAAAAGAGCGCAGCTATGTGCGCGATGTAAACCTCGATACGGATGTGGAAATGCACCTCCCGAATGAGTATATAAGTAATGTGCAAGAACGCTTGAACCTATATACCGCACTCAACAATATCGAAGATGAAGCTGGTATTGAGCAATTCCAAAAGATGCTCCGCGATCGTTTTGGGCGCATTCCAAAGTCGGCTATGGAGCTTTTCGAAGGGCTAAGGCTTACGTGGGTCTGTAAGCAATTGGGCTTTGAACGTCTTATTCTGAAAAACAGAAAATTACGCCTCTATTTCGTCGAAAATCCGCAATCGGCCTTCTACGAAACGGATAGCTTTCAGCAACTCTTCCAATTCATTGCAACCAAAGGTGGAAAATATCACTTACAGTTTAAGAAGACCAATAGGCACTTAATCATAGTAAGAGATGGCGTGAAAAGCCTGAAACAAGCCCACAATGTATTAGAGAAACTACAAGAAGAGGTGGGGAAGTGATGAGATATGAATTATGAGTGATGAAAATACTTATCACTCATATCTCATAACTCATCACTAAATATATATCTAGTCTAAATTGCCGTACTTTTCGCTTCGGTACTCAGCATTTAGAACTTCTGTTCTACGCTTAACGGATGGTTTTGTGAAATGCTTTCTGCGACGCAATTCTTTCATTAACTTTACTTGGCGGTGCTTGCGCTTGTAGCGTTTCAACGCCTTGTCAATACCCTCGCCGTCTTTTAAATTGATAATTAGCATGAAGACATTATAAATTATTATTTAAAAAAATGATTTTCTCCCCAATTTTAAAATTGGGCTGCAAAAATAGATTATTTATTTTTGCTACGCAAGTTCGGAAGCGGAAATTAAATTGATTTAAGAAACTATTTCCGCTTCTGCTGCTGGCAATGCAAAGACTTGCCTAGAGTATGTTTTAAAACGTAAGGATTTTCGATAAGGATAAACATCTATAAACTCGCCTTTTTCGATTTGTTTTTGAGTATCGCGCCAAAACTTAAAATTGAACAAATCGCCATGCAATTCTAAGAAAATCGCTTTCAATTTGCGATCGCCGATAAGGAAACGGACGAACTCTTCTGGAAAAATGTCATTTGGCCCGACATGAAAGTAAGGCTGTGCTGAAAATTCTTCAAATTCATCGCGTGCTTCGGGGATTTCACGGAAATTATAATCGGTCAAGAAGCCAATTTCATCGTAATCATAAAACACGACTCGTCGCAAGCGAGTGACTCCGAAATTTTTTAGCAATAAATCGCCAGGGAAGATATTAACAGCGGCTAATTCCTTAATCGCTTTTCCATACTCATCTATGGCGGCATACGCCTCTTCGATAGTAGCTGTTTCAAGATAAAGATTGAGTGGAATCATCTTTTCTCGACATAGAGGTGTTTTATTTTCACGATTTCTTCCGTCAATTCTACTTTAGAAGCCGCAAATTCTAATAGTTCCTCGATCAGTTCTGGGCTAAATCGTTTACAATCAAATTCTAGATTCTCGAATACATGCGCGTCAGTAATGTGCCCTACTCTATCGTGTTCGCTTACTAACACGTATTTCGATTTCACTTCTGCTTCCGTCATATTTTTAGGCGGTGCAAAGCGATCTTTTATCATTTTGAATACCATATTATAAGACGACATTGTCGAAAATCGCTAGAGGGGTTTGTATCCAAAAAAAAGACTTGTAAAGAAAAAAACGATTGACCACATCAAGATGTGGTGGTGTTTGGATGGCAAAGTCAGTTCTTTTGTGGTCAGAAGAATTCAT
>CALGLY010000043.1 GCA_937959095.1 uncultured Saprospiraceae bacterium | reverse complement strand
CAAAAGTTTATTTGTATTTTGACTAAGCTTATTTTTTTAGTATTCGAGGCTTGTCTGCTACAAGCAGGCACAAAATTGGGAACATAACTAGTTATGAAGCCCGATTTTGTAACGAAGAAAACTGGAAAAAGAAGCAGTCATAAATGCAAAGAAATTTCTGTTACACGGTACTAGCTTGTCTTTTTCAGCTTATTCTTCGTTAAAAAGCCTCGACAGAACCAGCTATGCCTACGTTTTTTGCCTTGATTAAGCTAAAAAATCCTACGCTATCTTACGTAGGTTATTAATTGCGAAGTCCCTAAATGGTTGGGTTACTCAACCTTTTAGCTTTTTATGAAAAATTATTGGGAATTGCTTAAAGCAATATTCTTCACGTATTTACTTGCGTTTCATACGTTATCCTATATATTGATTTTGTCAAACAAAGAATGGAGGATATTAGCCTTCATTCTTGTTTTTTATGAATGCTTTGGTATAAGCTAGTAAATGAATAAGCAGCTTAGTAATTTTTTGACTCCTCTTAAATTTGTCATTCTAAAATTCAAAATTACTCACTCAATAGCTCATATTTACTTACTTTATACCTAAGCTCAAAGAAAGTGTTTTGGAAAAATTACTAGCACCTGCACACCGCATATTAGAACAAAACTGGAAAGGTGGTTTCACCATTCCGACCAGTAAGCTATATCCTTTCCAATGGAATTGGGATTCGGGCTTCATCACTTTAGGGCATTATTACAATGACCCCAAACGGGCCATTCAAGAACTCACATCCTTGTTTTCGGGGCAATGGGAAAATGGTTTATTGCCACACATTATTTTTCATAGCGAAACCGAAAAAACCTATTTCCCGAACTATGATTTCTGGAAAGCAAATGTAAATGCAGGCGCACCGATACGCCCCAAAACATCGGGGATTACACAACCTGCGGTGCATGGCTTTATTTTAGAAAATCTACTCCATCGCAATCCTGATGATGCGGAAATGATCGCTTTTGTAAAATATATTTTCCCGAAAATGGTGCATTATCATCGCTTCCTTTATACTTATCGTGATCCATTCAAAGAAGGACTCATGTTTATCTTTCATCCCTGGGAATCGGGCCGCGACAATTCCCCACTTTGGGATGAATCTATGAATCGGATCAACGTAAAAGCGGGAGATTTACCAGCCTATCAGCGTAGAGATACGAGCATAGCCGACCCTTCAGAACGCCCCACTTCCGCGCAATATGATCGCTATGTGTACTTGCTAATGTTAGGACAAAAATATAAATATGATGGCGCGGAAATCGCCAAAGAAAGCCCCTTCCTCATTCAAGATGATATGATGAATGCCATTTTGATTCGCTCCAATCAAAGCTTAATTAGGATTGGCAAACGCTTCGGCTTCGATGTAGCGGAATTGGAAGAATGGCAAAGCCAAAGCATCAAAAGTTTCAATGCTAAATGCTGGAATGAAAAACTGCAAACCTATGTAGTCTATGATTTGCGCGGAGAAAAGCAAGTCGAACATCGGGAAATAGGCGGCATTGTTCCACTCTTTGCAGGCATCCCAAATGAAAAACAAGCAGCCGCCTTACATGGCTATCTCGCAGACCTGCATAAACGCAATTTCTACCTCTGCCCAAGTTTCGATGTGGATAGTTCCCTCTTCGACTCCAAACGCTATTGGCGCGGCCCGATTTGGCCGCACATGAATTGGATGATTTATCATGGCTTGAAAGAATATGGTTTTCACGACACTGCCACTATCTTGAGGTCAGATACACTAGAAATTGTTGAAAAATTCGGCTTTTTTGAATATTTTGAATCACAAAAAGCCATTGCAGCCAACTTAACAAAAGGCTTTGGTGGCGATAATTTCTCTTGGACCGCTTCTTCGGTTATTGATTTGATTCATAATCCTTGAGTTAGAGGAGTTGCCTAATAGTACTTATTTGATTGAACGCAGAGAGGCAAAGGCGCAGTTTTTTTTTAAATTTCTAGTAAGGGAGCATGCAAGAAAAAAACTCTGCGCCTCCGCGGCTCTGCGTTCAATACAACCTAGCATACTTAGGGCTTGCGTAAAAATAAACGATACATTTGATGGGGATTTTTGGGCTTCATATTTCGTTGTAAAATTGGTCACTTATCCAGATAAACTCCCAATTTCACGCCTCATCTGAAACCAAAAACTCGCCCCTGAACTGTATCGTTTATTTCTACGCAAGCCCTTAGGAAAATATAGCACACTATGAATTACGTAGATTACATTGTCATACTCGTTTACATCATTGGGTTTCTTTTTTTGGGGCGACTCTTCAAAGACTCCAAAACCAGTAAAGATTATTTCCTCGGTGGTAAAAGCTTTGGTTGGTTTCCCCTTTCCTTAAGCACTGCCGCTACGCAATTATCTGCCATCAGTTTTATTTCTGCACCTGCATTCGTAGGACTGAAAGAAGGCGGCGGTATGATGTGGCTGACCTACGAATTTGCCGTGCCACTCGCCATGCTATTTTTGATGGTTTTCCTTATTCCTCCTATGTATAAGGCAAATGTGGTCAGTGTTTATGAGTTTTTAGAAAAGCGCTTTAGTTCTTCCACACGAATTTTATTGAGTTTGGTTTTCCAAATTAGTCGCGCCTTTGGTACGAGTGTCATGGTGTATACCGTCGCGCTCATTCTCACAAGCGTGATGAACATCCCGATGTGGCAAACCATAGCTATTATTGGTATCGTGACGCTCATTTACTCCTATCAAGGTGGCATGAAAGCAGTGGTCTATGGCGATGTGATACAGATGCTGATTCTGATGCTTGGAATAGTAATTTGTTTCGTGGTTGGTTTATCAGAATTGGGCGGTTGGGAAGTCTTTACGGCACAAGTAGATCCAGCCCGTTTGGAAGCCGTTAATTTCCAATCTATGGGACTCGAAAAAGGCGACGAGTTTGGCTTCTGGCCCATGCTGATCGGCGGACTTTTTCTTTATACCTCCTACTATGGCACCGATCAAAGTCAAGTACAACGTCTCTTCTCTGCACAAGATATGGGGACGGTAAAAAGTACCCTCCTTTGTAACGGACTCATGCGTTTCCCGATTACGCTAACCTATTGTATTATGGGTTTAATCATTGGTACATTAGTGACGACCCAAGCCGATTTTCGCGCCCTCATTCCTGCCGACAAGCCCGACTTGATGGTGCCTATTTTTATCCGCGAATACTTACCACATGGCGTAATTGGTATTTTACTAGTAGCTATTCTCTCCGCAGCGATGTCTTCTTTGAGTTCTGCTATTAATTCGCTAAGTGCAGCCAGTGTAGAGGATTTTTTCAATAGAGATAAGAACCTTTCAGATGAAAAATATATGCAGTATTCGCGCTATGCGGCACTGTTTTGGGGTGTCGTTTGTATCGTATTGGCATTTTTTACAGGCGATATCGCAAAGACAGTGATTGAGGCGATTAATAAAATAGGCTCGGTCTTTTACGGCCCGATTTTAGCGACCTTCATTGCAGCTATCGCCATTAAGCGCGTGAATGCGATTGGTGCAAATGTTGGCTTACTCACAGGGGTAGCCGTCAATGTCTATCTGTGGCTCTTTGTGCCAGAAGTATTCTGGTTTTGGTGGAATGCGATTGGTGCAGTCGTGACGCTTGTGGTTGGTATTATCGTTAGTTTGTTATTAGGCGGCAAACCAGATGGAGATAAATCCAATCAAGTGCTACAATTTAGCTGGCATTATGATCCTATAAAATCTACGCTTTTGATTGTATTCTTTATTTTGATTGTATTGATTAGTATCAATATTCCGAATTTGATATAGGGCAATATGAAAGTACTAATTGCACCCGATAAATTTAAAGGCTCGCTTAGTGCGCTGGAAGTGGCGAAAGCAATAGCGAAAGGCATCCAACAGCATAATGCAAGTATAGAATGTATAGTACATCCACTTGCGGACGGAGGCGATGGCTCACTAGAAGTGCTACAAAGCTACTTGAATTTAAAAGCAGTCACACTTTCTGTGGAAGACCCTCTAGGACGAGGCATAGCAGCAACCTACTTTATCTCGAAAGAGGCTGCATTTATAGAAGTAGCAAGTGCATCGGGCTTGGTATTGCTCCAAGAATCCGAACGTAATCCCTTAAAAACTTCAACCTATGGCACAGGCGAACTGATAGCCGATGCCTTAACTCGCGGCATTCGAGAGATCTATCTTTTCCTCGGTGGCAGCGCGACGAATGATGGTGGTATGGGCATTGCGGACGCACTAGGTTTTCAATTTTTAGATGCTCAAGGAAAACCACTTACTCCTATTGGTGAAAACCTGATTGCTATTCAAAAAATTATTCCACCCAAAAATCAAGAAATTCTAAAAAATACCCGTTTCTACTGCCTTTGCGATGTCAAAAATCCGCTTTGTGGACTGAATGGCGCGAGTCATGTCTATGCGGCACAAAAAGGCGGAAATCTTACCGAGATTGAAGCCTTAGAGCGGGGCATGAAGCACTATGCAAATTTGCTGGAAGTCCAATTTGAAAAAGATATTCATAGCCTAGCAGGTGGTGGCGCAGCAGGTGGCATAGCAGCAGGTTTAGCAGTTTTGCTTGACTCAGAAATCAAAAGCGGCATTGCTAGTATTTTAGAATTAACCGAATTTGAACAGCAGCTTCAAATAGCTGATTTGGTGATTAGCGGCGAAGGTAAATTGGATAGCCAAACCTTGGAAGGGAAGGTCGTGAGTGGGGTTTCGGAATTGGCTAAAAAATATCAGAAACCGCTTATTCTTTTCGTTGGGCAGCAGGAATTGAATCGAGCAGCACAAGCGCATTTAGACATTACGAGCATTCATGCGGTATTGGAACATTCCAAAGACCTAGAAGATGCTATGCAAAACACGCCTGCGATTCTGACGAATTTGGCATATCAGTTTTTCAAAAATCATAAGTCTCCGCCACTATCTCCTCTAGTTCATTCGTGAGGGTATCTTGAAAGCGCAATTTCCAAGCATGTAGCGCAATTTTTCGGTCAGGGTAGGGGATACTGGAACCATATTTTTCATCGCCCACTATCGGGCAACCAATAGCGGAGAGTTGAGCGCGTATCTGATGAAATTTGCCTGTTTTGGGTTGTATCTCTAGTAAAACACCTTGTTCTTTTTCTTCTAGCACGCGGTAGCGCAAGGAGCATTCACTCGATTTTCCATTCGGACTAAAATGAATAATTGCCCGCTTATTGAGCTGGTCTTTTTCGAGCCAATGTACCAAGCGCGCTTGCGACTGCGGCGGCTTTTTTTCGACTAACGCAAGATAAGTTTTCTGCACGATACGCTCGCTGAATTGGGCATTTAGCAGCTTTAAGACACTTTTCTTTTTAGCTAATAACAATACGCCCGAAGTCACTCGATCTAGGCGATGCACGATGCCTAGATAGGGTTTTGGTTTACTTTCTAATAAATAATCCCATACCAAATCCTCAACCGTCGGACTTTCGTAAGGACTCCGTTCCGTGATTAAGCCTGCTCTTTTATTGATAGCAAGCCAATGTTTTGTCTCTTTTAGTATGGATAACATATTTTTGGTATATGACAGATGGTAAAAGATAGAAAGACTTTATTCCTTCTACCCTTTACCTTCTACCCTCTACAAGCCGAAGACTTAGGCAGTAACCACCGCCTTTGTTGCTTCTAGTATATCAATCACTTCTTTGTAGCTCGGTGCTTGTGCATACACACGCAACACAGGTTCTGTACCCGACGGACGAATCATCACCCAACGGTCATCATCGAAGCGAAATTTTGTACCATCTACAAATTCGGTAGACTGTACGGCATATTTTCCAAAGGCTGTATATGGCTCATTTTTGCAAGTATCTACCACCTTTAGTTTTTGCTCCTGCGTAATGTGTAAGTCATAGCGATCGAAAGCAAATGAACCCACTGTATCATAGACTTCCTTAATGAGATCTTCTAAGCTACGGTCTGTTTTTGCCATAAATTCGAGTATCGTTAAAGCAATCCAAACGCCATCGCGCTCTGGTACGTGTCCTTTTATTGCCAAGCCACCCGACTCTTCACCACCTACAATCACATCCTCTTGTCCCATTATTTCTGCGATGTACTTGAAGCCAATTTTCGTTACTTCATAATCAAAGCCGAAATGCTCTGCCATGTTTCGCATCTTATCCGTCACCGAGAAGGTGAAGAGTACCTTACCCGTTTCCTTCTTGTATTTGCCCATATAAAGTAAGAGCAGCAATAGAATATGGTGCGAATCCACGAATTCCCCTGCGCCATTGTACATCCCGATACGATCTGCATCGCCATCATTGGCAAATCCTATCGTGATAGAATCATCGCCTGCTATGAGTTCCGAAAGTTCGGTCAAGTTTCTGTGAATTGGCTCGGGTGCCTGTCCATGAAAACCTGGATTATCGTCGCCATGCAGTACGATTGCCTCTGGAAGAATCGCTTTTACGGCATTTTTGCCTGCGCCATACATCGCATCATAGGCAATTTTTACATCCAAGCCGCGAATAGCTTCTAAGTCAAAATTATCCTCTACATGCTTGATATAGATACCTTCCAAATCTACATAGTTCACGCTGCCTTGCTCCACGAGTTCGTTCATCGTGCCAGCTACTTTTGCGGTGCAAATAGCAGGAATCAAAGCTTCTACTTCGGCTATTTCCTTTGGTATGGTTGGGCCACCCAAATTCGATTTCAGTTTGAAGCCATTATAAGATGGAGGATTGTGACTTGCCGTAATCACTACACCCAAATCTGCCTTCAATTTTACCACGCCTAGCGACACCATAGGGGTAGACACAAAGTCTTTCGCCAATGCTACCTCGATGCCATGCGCTGCGAATACCTTCGCGGAAGCTTCGGCAAACATTTCGCCTCCAAAGCGACAGTCGTGCCCGATAACTACTTTTTTAAAGTTCTTTTTCTTCATCCAACGCGCTGTGCCTTCTGCTACGCGCATTACATTTTCTACAGTATACTCTTTGGCGATAATGGCACGCCAGCCATCTGTTCCGAATTTAATTTTTGTCACTTTGTAGATTTTTAGACCTGTCTGCCGACAGGCAGATTCTATATGCGAGACTGCACTTCACATTCTCTATTTTAATGGTACGGATGCGAAAATACCAAAGTTTCGGATGCTATCAAAAAGTAATACTTTTAATACCTTCCAGCATTTCGTTTTTCATTGCCAAAATCGTTAAAACAAACCTAATATCCTCTTTTAGTGTTATTCTTTTAGAAGAAAATGCGTCCTAAGGAACGAGACATAAATAAATGTTCAATTTTGGATAGGTTATTTTGACCTCATTTTGTACTTCAAAAACTGCGTATAGCCTAGCTACATAAGGC
>CALGLY010000042.1 GCA_937959095.1 uncultured Saprospiraceae bacterium | reverse complement strand
TACTCGAAATAAAAACTAAGCAAAACTTCTCCGATGCTTTGGATAAACTTTTATCAGACTATGCTATAACTGATATTTCTTATGGGATTGGAATAGCTGATGTAAAAAAAGACATTGATAAATCGAAAAGCCATTTAGATAAAATTGATTTTTTAATAAGTTGTAATAGTGAAAAAGAAATTTTTATTCACTACGATGTAAGTAGAGTATTTTCAAATATTCAACCACTAAAAAATTAAGCAGAGACCCTAAATTTCTTCCTATCATTACAAAAAATGCAAACAAACCACCACACATATCGCATCAAGGAAGAAGCCTACCGACTCGGCTTTGAATTTGTAGGCGTTGCCAAAGCGACGCGCCTCGATGAGGAAGCGGAACGCCTGGAAGCCTGGCTAAACAAAGGCTACCAAGGGAAGATGCAGTATATGGAAAACCACTTTGAGAAACGTCTCGACCCGCGTTTGCTCGTGCCTGATTCCAAATCAGTCGTCACGCTGATGTATAACTACCACACCGAAGCGGAGCAGCAGGACGAAAGTGCGCCAAAGATTGCAAAATATGCACACGGAAAGGATTATCACTTTATTATAAAAGACAAACTACGCGCCCTACTCCATTTCATAGAAACGGAAATAGGCGAAGTAAGTGGTCGCTGCTTCGTAGATTCTGCTCCTGTGCTAGAACGCCAATGGGCTGCCAAAAGCGGCTTGGGCTGGACGGGAAAAAACACCTTACTCATTCATCCGAAAGCAGGTTCGTACTTCTTTCTAGCAGAACTCATTATCGACCTCGAACTGGAAGCAGACGCGCCTATAAAAGACTATTGTGGTACTTGCACGCGCTGCATAGATGCTTGCCCCACCGAAGCCATTTCGCCCGAAGGTTATCTCTTGGATGCCAGCAAATGTATTTCTTATTTGACTATAGAATTGAAAGAAGCTATCCCAGAGGAATTTCAAGGAAAAATGGATAATTGGATGTTTGGCTGCGATGTCTGTCAGGAAGTTTGCCCTTGGAATCGCTTCTCCAAACCACATCAAGAACCCGCTTTTGAGCCACATCCCGATTTGCTAAGTATGACTAAAAATGATTGGCAAGAATTGACCAAAGAAGTGTTTCAGGAAGTCTTTCGGAAGTCAGCCGTGAAGCGCACGAAGTTGGAAGGCTTGAAACGCAATATTGCTTTTTTGAAGGAATAAAAAAAGATGGAGAGTATAACACTCCCCATCTGTTGCACATTGAAATTCTAGTTCAGTATATTGGAGTTGTTCAAAAATAATAACTTGGTATATGAAAATATCTTTTCGCGCTATATTTCAGCTTTTTTCTCGTCCATAGCTAAGGCTATGCATTCCAAAAAGAGCTTCATCTAGCACAAAAATCTAAATTTCATATTCGCAATTCTTATTTCTAAACAACTCTATTATTATTCTTTATTTGTATTAATCCACTGTTACAGGTGCATTCGTCATAACACCTAAGTGATTTCTATGACGAATCGATACATAGTAATCGTCTGGTGCAATACTAAATTGTACTGGAGATGAGCCATCTAAATGACTTACTACACTACCATCTTTTCTTAGTAAAGCAGAACGAGTCGCTAGAATAGTTGCAGAGTTTGTTTTATCTCTAAGTTCTACGACTACCCAATCTATGATATCATTAGCATTAATAATACCTAAAAGGCTGGACTCTCCACCGCCACCACCTACGTGCATATAGCCTAAAGCGGTGTAAGGTTCAGCAGTAGGAATATTAGTACCAAGACCAAGAGTCATATCTGCCGTATTGAATGGGCCTTGCAAGAATACTTTAGGAGAAATAAATACATCCGTTACGCACTCAGGACAATCAGGGCCACCACAATCTACGCCTGTTTCACTTTCGTTTTGCACACCATCTGTACAATCTCCTTGTGGGCAAGTAAGTTCTAAATCGTAATCACTTGTTGCTCCAGCATACCCATCTACAAAGAGGAAGTACGTTCCTGGTGCTAGAGTAACATTTGTAATAGATTCGGTTGTATTACTTCCGCTTAAACCAGTACCAAGCGGATTTCCATTTGGATCGCAGGCATTGAATAAGAATAAATCCAAGTCACCATTTGCACCTGTTAAAAAGATATTCACAGTACCAGCTGTAGCTACAGTGAAGGTGTAAATCATCTCTGGTCCTGTGAAGTCGTTGCCACCAAAAGCATTCGGATAAGCATTGATTTCATCGGTACCATTTCCATTATTATCACTAATAGTAGAATTACAGTTTAGATAAGGTGTATTGCCACAAGGACCTAAGCACTCTGTACAATCAGGGCCTCCACAATCTATGCCTGTTTCATTGCCATTTTGAATGCCATCACTACAAGTTGGACACGCATCACAATCAGGGCCTCCACAATCTATACCTGTTTCATTACCATTTAGAATGCCATCAAAACAACTAGGGCAAACACTACCTGCCACACAACCTGGTAAAGTATCATCTACTACGATACCTAAAGCTATAGACTGTTCTGTAGCAGCATCACCTTGGTTACCTGTAAGTAATACACAGAAATTGCCTACACAGCTTGGTATTCCTCCGTTTGCTGAAGTTATCGTTATCGTCACATCACTGCCTGGAGCTACTGATGTGCTACTTAGTGTAGCTGTAAGTCCTGGATCAAGCCCTGATAAACTCAAATTTACATTACTTGAAAAGCCAGCGTATCCATCAATATTAAGCGTGAAGGTAGCGGTTGCATCAGGGCACATTCGCACCACACCATCGGCTGCATTATTGAAGCTAAAGCTATAATGCGAAAACTGAGGTTGCACGACAAAAAGTCCTTCTTCAATATCAGAAATAATAACATTCCCACTTTTGAAGTAAGGGTAATTATTCCATGCGCCATTAAATTGCCCGCTATTACTTCCTTGGTAGGTATCAAAACCCGCTACTTCTGTCAAATTACCATTTGCGATGTCGCTAATATCCATTACACGCAAACCTGAACGATAATTTGCTAAATAAGCATAACGTCCTTTGATGTATAGATTGTGATCAATAGCTGCGAAAGGATGATCATGAAAGCCTATAATACTAGGCGCATCCAAATCAGATATATCAAAAATATAAGTCCGCGTATTGGCTAATCCATTTTGTTCATCTAATTCATCATTTACAAGCATATATCTATGGTCATCCGTTATCCAACCTTGGTGCGTATAACGTGAGCCTGCATAAGGGGTTCTTGAGAGCTGAACGATATTGCTTTTATCTGTTGCATCTACAATGGTGTTTGTATCTTCATTGAATGCAATACAAATTTCTTTGCCAATATATTGCTTATCAGGACCTCTATATACGAAGCATACCGCATCGTGTGTATAGCCATCCGCAGAGAATGTTCCTGCTTGAACGGGAGAGGTAGGTGTACCATTTACTCCATCAGAAGGATCGTTATTCACATCGAAGAAGACTAAACCGCCGCTTGCACTCCCTGCGCCAACTGCAATTACATAACCTGTTTCTTCTAACCCTACAATATTATGGGCACTTCCAATAGCATTCGTAAATCCGTCCGTATTAAAGGTAACTGGAGGGGAAGCTACGCTACGTAGGCGGGTAAGATCGAAGACTTGTATGCCGTGACTACCTGCTTCACTCACAATATAAGCATGGTCATTCACCACTTTTATATCACGCCATGAAGAACTATTAGTTTGGGTAGGAAGAAAACCTAGAACGATTGGGCTACTAGGGTTAGTAATATCTACAAAGGATGTTCCATTACTAACTCCCATTATAGCATATTCTTTATCATTTGTTGGATCTGTCCAGCCCCAACTATCATTACCGTCGCCACTGCCTCCTAAAGCATTCACGCTAGTTAAACTTTGTAGTGTTGCATTACTACAGTCATATCCGCCGCATTGGGCATAAGAAAAGGCCTGCTGCATCATTAGCAGCAAGCACATAATTAAGGTACGCATTTTCATTATCTGTGTGTGGTTTATGTTTACTTGATTAGTAATAAGTATATTATTTATGAGTAGCCAGCCGAAGCTTTAATTGACTACTTAGTTGTGGTATTTTTTTTATTTAAAATGGACAGGCTCATTAGCCATGACATTTATTATAGTTTCTATGTTTGAATTACATCCGAATCTTGTCTTAATAAAATAAGAATATCAACCTCACTTATAGTGCAGGTATCTTTGTTGATAAGGATTTAGTAATAGGTATGGGAAGTAATTCTGAATTGCGAAGGTTATTAGAGAGCGTAGCATCTATGAAAGATGAATGCTTCTCTTCAAATAGGTCATACTTTTTTGTATTGTTCGGAGGAGAAGTCCAGCTATATGTATTAACTATTTCTTGTGAGGAGACGTTAATACATTCACTTTGTGAATCTCTATTATCACAGAGAAAATAATCTGAATACGGTAACGCATAGACAGTTTCTTGCTGCGATAGCAACAATAAGCAAAAATTTAAAGTACGCATATTTTACGTTGAGTTTGTTTATTTGCTTTGAGTCTTTATATAATTTTTCTAAATGATTTTTATAAAAACATCCTGTCCCACTATGATAGGATAGTCTTAATCATTCAGATTTCTATTTCTATAATAATTTACAATTTTATTTAGCTATTTACATAACAAAACCAGTATGGCTAATGATACTTAACCAAATAATATTTGTTTAACTTATGGATGGATGATTACTCTGATTAGAAGGGTATTCTCTTTAATATGGGGGCAAATATAAAGAAGTTATTGTCATTTGGAAGTAATCTCTTTAAAATATGGTAGTTTAACGAGCCTTTGGTCAATTTTTCAGGGTAAATGGTAAAAGAAGACTTAAACAAAATAATATTTCACATTAAAAAAAATGCCATGAATCATTTCTCAGGCAAACTCACCCGAATATATTCAATTCGTCGCTTCGACATGCCTGTTACTTTAAACTTATACTTCCCTAAGCGAATAACATCATTCTTTCTTGGAAATTTACCTGTAATTTGTAAAATCATGCCTGCTAAGGAATCCGACTCACCACGCGCACTATCAAAGGTAGTAGTATCTACACCGATTACTCTACAAAAGTCATTGAGTAGAGTTTTTCCCTCAAATTCATAGGTATGTTCATCTATTTGTCGATATTCTACTTCTACCTCATTATCAAATTCATCTCGAATATCGCCTATGATTTCTTCCATGATGTCTTCCAAAGTCACTAAACCTGCCGAGCCACCATATTCATCTACCACGATAGCCATGTGGGTACGTTTCTTTTGGAATTCTCGAAGAAGATCATCAATCTTCTTTGCTTCTGGTACAAACATGACCGAAGTCCTGATGAGTTGCTGCCACTCAAAAGTACTCTCTTCTTTTAGGTGTCCGATGAGGTCTTTGGCATATAAAATACCTGTAACATGGTCTAGGTCTCCTTCATAAACAGGAATTCTTGAATATCCCGAATCTCGAATGACGCTTAATAAATCTTGATATGGTGTTTCTATCGGGAGGGCTATTACATCCACCCTCGAACACATAATATGCTTCACAGGCACATTACCAAACTGCACGATACTCCGTAATATATCTACTTCTCGTTCGCTATTAGCTTGTTCGCTCAAGGTCAGATTGATGGCTTCATCTATTTCCTCTTTGCTCATTTTTGATTTTGCACGATGTGCCAAGCGATGTTCTACTAAGCCTACACCATTCACCAAAACCGAGCTAAACCACTTAAATGCACGGCGCAAAATCAGCAACGGAAGTGCCATAAACTTTGCCAACTGTATCTTATTCAAGTTGGCATAGACCTTCGGGGCTACTTCTCCAAAGAGGACAAGAATAAAGGTTGCAACGCCCGTAGTGATTGTTAAATCCAATAAATAGGTAGCCGACTCCGACGAAACAGCGCGCTGTAGTATCGGAAACAGTTCTAGGAGCTTCGCCGACCAAGCAGCAATCGTGCCTTCGGGCAATAAGCCTTGTAGTAGAAAATAAGAGAGAATAACAATAGCAATATTGACAAAGTTATTGCTGATGAGAATAGTGGCTAAAAGATAGCGTGGGGTTTTCAGTAGATCTACAATACGGTTACTTGCTTTTGTTTTTTCTTCTTCGAGGTTTTTTAAATCATTATCGTTCAAAGAGAAGAAGGCTACTTCCGAGCCAGATATGAGCGCAGAGCAAACCAAAAGTCCGACAATTCCTATGCTTGTACTCCATAAAGAAGGAGTAGCGGCTAGGTAGAAAAACAAGTAGGAAGCTGCAAGGAGAGGTTCTGTTTCCAAGAGAGATTTTAAATTAATAATTAATAATTGACAATTAATAATTAACAACTAATAATACTTACATACTGCCTATCAATAATTTATTAGCAACACTAAACATTATTAATTATCAATTATCAACTATCCATTATTAGTTAAGGCAATGTAAAAAAATAAATTAGACAATTTTAGGCTAGGTATTTTTTCTTCTAATAGATCTTCAAAAACCCTGTCTGCCGTCAGCGCGTATAGCTAGCTACATAAGGCTTTTTTAAGATTTATTAGAGGGAAACCCGCCTGCTCCGCTTGTTCGGGCAGGAAGAGCAGCATAAAATGTCTAATTTATTCTTGTACGTTGCCTAAAAAGGTAAATCATCATCGGCGGCATCTGCCACTTCTGTACTAGCTTGTGGTGCAGTATCGCTTGTATTAGTGGTATTGCTCTTATTACCTGCATATGGATCATCATCTGCCCCAGGCAAAGGTGGATAACTTCCACCGCCGCCACCGCCTTCTCTGCGGTCTAGGGAGCGTAGGGTATTGGCCACTACTTCTGTTGTCCACCGATCTTTTCCTTCACTATCTTGCCATTTGCGTGTCGTTAATTTTCCTTCTATATACACCAAAGAACCTTTTTTCATGCTCTTTTCAGCGCGTTCTGCTAAGTAACGCCATGCAATGACAGTGTGCCACTCTGTGCGGTCTTGCCAATTACCCTCTTTATCTTTATAGTTCTCATTGGTAGCTACACGAAGCTTTGCAATAGAAGCTCCACTTTCTAAGTGCCGAACTTCAGGGTCTTGTCCTAGGTGACCAATTATTGTTACCTTATTAACCATGTTTTATTGGATTTTTTGCTTAATAGATGTGAGATATGAGACCTCCATTCATCTATAAAATCAAGTCTTTATCTCTTCCTTAATTTGTAATTAATTTATCTAATCTACTTTAGCATAATTGCGAAATTCTTTAATTGAAGAATTTTACAAGTT
>CALGLY010000041.1 GCA_937959095.1 uncultured Saprospiraceae bacterium | reverse complement strand
TCCTGCGATAAAGTAATACAAGGTGCGATTTCTACAACCTTCTGGAAACGACGCTGCACCGAACAATCTCGCTCAAAGAGGTGAACTATATTCCCATAATTATCGCCTATAATCTGTACTTCAATGTGCTTCGGATTTTGGATGAATTTCTCAATAAATACCCGATCATCTCCGAAAGCTGTTTTTGCTTCGCGCTTGGCTTCATCATATTCTACTGCCAAGTTTTCTTCCTTGAAGACGACCCGCATTCCACGACCACCACCACCTGAAGCGGCTTTTACCATCACAGGGAAACCAATGCGTTTAGCCGCTTTTAGGGCATCTTTGTAATCCTTTATTTTCTCTTTACTTGATTCTATCATGGGGACTTTTAGCCGCTTTGCTAGTATTTTTGCAGCTACTTTATCTCCCACCTGTTCCATTGCCTCGGGGGTTGGCCCTACGAAAATAATTCCTTCCTCTCGGCAGCGACGGGCAAAAGTGACATTCTCCGATAAAAAACCATAGCCAGGATGAATGGCTTCTATCCCGTTGGTTTTTGCTATGCGTAAGATTTCTTCGATGTCTAAATAGGGCTTTAGAGGATCGTCATCTTTGCCAATTTGATAACTTTCATCTGCCTTATAGCGGTGCAGGGAATAGCGATCTTCGTAGGTATACATCGCTACTGTTCGAAGGTTTAATTCCGAAGCGGCACGCAGTACTCGAATAGCTATTTCTCCTCTGTTAGCAACTAAAAGTTTCGTATATTTCTTTATGTTCGATTTCATAATTTTCTGATGTATCGGTAAAAAAGGTACATTGTTAGAAAAATTTTGGGCGTACACCACTCTACCGACCAATGTAAAAAATCCTTCGCTTTTTACGCTTCCAGTTGGGCTACTTTCGTTGCACCAATTACGATAGCTAATTGCCCTAAAATGTACGTCAACATGATGACTATGCCGACTTTAGGGATTTGAATTGGGGTAAATTTATTAATTGCAATACAGGTATCCGAGAATACAAAGAGTAAAATTCCTATTAAAATGAAATACGCCGCATTCGTCGGAATTTTATTGGAAAAATGAACGCCTGCCAATGCCATCAAAACAATAATACTGCTATATACCACTACTGGAATCATCAATTCGCTAGGAATATGCACGCCCATATTTGTCCAAAATAGAATGAAATAAATGATGAACGGAATCACCCAAAGTGGTTGGATTTGCAAGCGTCCTTTTTTTTCTCTTTTGTAGCCTAAAAAAGCAATAACATAGAATAAATGGGTCATCAAAAAACTACCTAAGCCATACAAGAAGAGCGGGCTATCGCTTGCCCCGTGTCGTCCTGCAAACATGAGAAATATATCCCCAAACATAGCAAAGATGACACCTATGAGTATCCAATTTCTAAACTTACTACTTGGCGTACTTAGCCAAAAGTAAGCCGCAAGCGTAAGCATGAGCAAAGGCTTAGAAACATAGACAAGTTCTTGACTCTGGATAGATTCGGCTAGGAGATTTGCTATAGTCGCTAGTCCGAATAGGACGAGTATCCAATTGTATTTTGATGCTGGCATTTGTTTTGTGTTCAATTCTATAAGACTTGTGTTCTATGCTAAGGAATATCCTCCCTGCTTGCAACAGGCAAGCCGTTGGGATTTTATTAATCTATTATGCGGTGCATATCTATATAAATGACTTGTCTTTTGCCTTCTGCTTCTTGAATCTCCCATTGCACATCATGGAGTTCGTTGGGATAATAATCGCCATTCGTGCGCTTCATGCCTGCGAGTTTATCCCAGCGTTCTACTAATACTTTCACATCGAAACAAGCTTCTTTATTTCTGAAATTGGTGAGCATATAACTTTTGCCATCCTCTTCCAGAAAGGTCTTGAAAAAATAGCGAAAATCGCTTGTGACTTTCGTTTCTAATAGACTTAATACTTGTGCCTGATAATCAGGACTTGTAGGTTCTCCTAAGTCTGCAAATTGGGTTTGTTCCACACATTCGGGTGCTGACTCAAAATAGTGTTCGGGTAAATCACAGGTAGTAAAGCCCACAAGTACAAGGATAAATAGAATGCTCTTTTTCATGTTTTCTTTATTTTTTCATAATAGCTGTCACTTCAATTTCTACGAGTAATTCTGGATTGATTAAACCACTCACTTCTAACATGGTGGAAGCTGGTTTTATCGCTCTAAAAAATTCACCATGTGCTTTGCCTACCGCTTCCCAATCCTTGATATTGGTCACGAACATTCGAGTTCGGACTACATCTTCTAAGCTTGCATCTGCTTCTTGCAGGGCGCGTTCTATCTTCTTGAAAATACAGACGGTTTGGGCATAGGCATCGTCTTTTCCTACTATTTCACCTGCCTCTACTGCGGTAGTGCCTGCCACTTCTATGATGTTCCCAATTCGCACGGCACGAGAGTAACCTACGAGTTCTTCCCACTTTGTACCTGATGATATGTTTTGTCGCATTTTTTTGTTTTAGTATAGCAATCCACCTTGCATAAATGTGTTGCCATATTTCACTAACAATGAACACTTTATGAATTATTCTGTTCCGTTTTCATTTTTTATTTCTTCGTAAATAGTTTATTCTTATTATCATTTCTCGTTCAATTTCTTTTGATTCAGATTTAATTCCCAGTACTAGAATCAAACTTAAAAAAATGAAAAGAGCTAT
>CALGLY010000040.1 GCA_937959095.1 uncultured Saprospiraceae bacterium | reverse complement strand
CAAATTTTTATGGCTTTATTAATGGAGAAAGTGGTAAAGCAGCGCGCTCCGTATTTAAAACTTTTTCTCGCGCAGGACTTATTACAGAAATTTTAGCTACCCCCGGAGCAGCAGCAAATCGAAATTTGATTTTCATTGCTAGTTTGGTAGAGCAAGACTTTGATAAAATCAATTATGAAGAACCTAATTTTGACAAAATTGAAGATTTATATCAATTTTTTCTTACTACCTCTGTAATAGATACTACTGATGCTCTAGTATTGACAGATGCACGTCCACAATTATCAAAATTATACGCAAAAGCGGCTATGAGTTGGAAAAAAAGCTACAATGAATATTATCGCCGCTATTTTTCAATTGAGTAGTAATTTTGTATTACTTAATGCTTTCATAAAGTCTTCAAATATTACTACCTTTTTAAGAGATTCTCTATAGAAAAACCCGTTTTTACAACATTTACACACACAAAATATTTTAAGTAATGACAATGCGGTACCTCACATTTCTATTGTGCGTGCTATGGTTTTCCTTGCAGGCACAAACCACCCTTGACAAAATTCCACAAATCGCTTTTGATAATTTTGCCAACTCCTACAATTACACTTATTGGGATGATAATTTCAACACCAGTGGCATTAGTAATCGAAAATTCACTAATCAAGCAAGTTCGTATTCCTTAAATATCGACTATACGAATATGAATATCAATAGCCTCAACATTGCGCCAACTACGCAATCGCCAAGTGCTGCCTTTGCAGAAGATAATGCAACTACTTTTGCTGCGGTACATAGTGGAAATATTGAGTATGCAGTAGTACAAAGCGGTGTCCCAGTCTACGAAAAAAGCAGCATCCCTACCAATTTCAATCGTCAGACTAGCCAAATGGCAGAGTTTGGAACTTGGCTCAATCGGCGGTTTGTAGATTGCTATTTTACCGATTCGCCCGACTTTGAACCCTATTTTACAGGTATCGAATTTACAAATTGGCACAATCGCTTTAAAATAACCCTCCATGTAAAGCCGAATGTGGATATTACCAACGCCCAATTGCAACTCGCTATTGACATCCCTAGCATCTATGCGAACACCTATAATACAGGCAATTTATACGCCTTTGCCAATGCCAATGATGAAGGTTTTGCGGTAAAAGGCGGTATCACAGCAGCTACCACTTCGGTTTCAGGGAAGACTGTAACGATTAATACCGCTGCTCAAACCTTAGTAGCAACAAATTCCTATGAAATCAGTCTTATTTTTTATGCGATTACTGAAAATTTATCTAGCACTTACCCTACTGTGCCTAGCGAGGAAACACCTATCAATATAACGACAGCACAAACACTACCCAATACCACAGGCACAACAACGGTAAACTATTCACCAGACGAAGGCATCCATTATCTCGATATTCCGAGGTATGGTATGGGCTATTTTAATTGTGGGCAAATAGATAGAATGCAAAATATAGAAGTTGCGCTGGAAAACACCGCAGCTACAGATAAGCGAGTACGTTTATGTTTTCGGCAAATTCCGAATGTGAATGTCGTTGGTTTCAATTCGATGCTTCGGAATGATAATGGTTGTCCATCGGGTTTTCCGCTTCAAGTCTCAAAAAATTGGCATGGTGGTATACCTAAACTCTATTCGGGTAGTTGGATTCGAGAATATACCGAAATTATCGTTCCTGCTAATACGACGCTGAATATTGACTATACGCGCACAGGCGCGAAATGGGGCGAAACTTATAGTGCGTCTTCACACCAATTGAGCATAGCAGGCACAGGGCAATGCAGAGGTGGCTGGCTAGAAGCTGCGCTTGGTTCATTTGGGGAGAGTATTACGCATTCGCCCGACTATCAATTTGGTAATTCTAATGGCTGTGATGTTCGTCCGTTTCTAGTGACCAACCAAGCGCAAGGCGGCACGTCTCAGGAATGTGGCTGGACAGGCAATGTAGGCGGCATAGATGTGTGGGTATATGTAGATGATACGAATACACGCCAATACCAAAGCGAAGTAAAAACGCGCTTCCAACGCTACTCCCCCAACCTGACAGAAACTTCGGTATCTGCTTATTCTGCGGATAAAAAATTCAAGTGGGACTATACCTTTTACCTCAATCGCTCGGATGATTATAACCGTATTTACTACAAAGTCCGCGTGGAAGCCCTACAAGATGCAAACTTCAATCGCTTCGATTTCTTCCACTTGGGTGGCGATACCTATAATCTTTACAAAGCACGAACACTTATATATGGCAATGCTGTCAGTCCTTTGAATGTGCTTACTCCTGTCAATGATGGATCAAATGATTATACCACTTCTGCATTAGCAATTCCTGGTACAGATCAATGGATTTGGCCTGGTGATGGATTTAATACTCAAGGCATAGCAGCCGATCCTGGACTTAATATAGATACCAATAATGGTATGATTATTCGGGACTATGCAGGAAGTTTCGGCGGTGCGCCAAGCAATACGCCCTACTTTAGAGAACGCTCTAGTTCGATTGGTTTCTCTTCTGCTACAGGTGAAAATCCGACCTCTTACTGCATTGTACCACCACCTACTGCCACGAGTTTCGCAGCAGGTGATTATATGGAAGCCACTATAGAATGTGTGGTTTTGCCGAAACAAGCAGCCGATTATTACGGCCCAAATACTAATTTTACGACTACTCTACTCACTCGTAATCCACTAGCCGTATTCTTACGTGAAGTAAATAGACATTCCATCGTAGCAAGTTCTGCTACCAATACAGTCAACACCAGTTATCCGCTTACGGTAGAAACCGTAGGAAATACAGCTAATGTGACACTAACAGGTGGCTTGGGCTATGTACCAATCGTATTTAGTGGCATGTCCGAAATTGTGAATCCAAAGCTCTGGTGCAAACATAATAACTGCTGGGAATTGGTAGATCAATCGACTTGGGGCAAGGATTTTTGGCAATCGGATTACAATCCAGAAACAGGGCTTTATGACTTAATTTATAATGTCAATCAGGATGTAATCAATGATGAAACAGCAACGATTGACTACTACCTAGGGGATACGCCACCTATAGAATGTACTGCATTAAATGATGAAGAGGTAGCAGTCAAAGTCTTCCTGCAAGGTCCTTTTAATGGGACAAACATGAACGTAAATTTGACATCTTTAATTCCTCTGCAACATCCTTACGCTTATAATATACATGGAGGTGCAGAGGTTCTCACTGCGATTCCTGCGAATATGGTAGATTGGGTGCTCCTCAAACTTAGAGAGACTAGTAACCAGCTCGAATATACACGCGCAGCTTTGCTACTTAATGATGGGCAAGTCGTAGATTTAGATGGTAGTTCACCCGTTCTATTTTCAGACGTAATTCCTGGGATGTATACTATTTCTGTACATCATCGCAATCACTTGGGCGTGATGACAGCGACGAGTTTTCTGTTAGGAAACTAACGCTTTGAAATGACGGGTAATCAAGCCGAAGCTTTTGTCAAAGCTTCGGCTTCTTTTGTACCTTTGGTCAAAACAAAAAAATGAGTAATAAAACGGTATTAATAACAGGTTGCAGTTCGGGTTTTGGGAAACTGACCGCGAAAAAATTCCAAGCAGAAGGTTGGAATGTAGTTGCGACGATGCGATCGCCTGAAAAAGAAACCGAATTGCAGCAGCTAGACAATGTCTTAGTTACTCCGCTAGATGTGACGAATAAGGAGAGTATTGAAGCAGCCATACAGCAAAGTATCAAACGTTTTGGAAAGATTGATGCTTGGGTAAATAATGCAGGTCATGGTGGAAATGCGATACTAGAGCAATTTGAGGAAAAGGAAATCTACGCCATGTTTGAGACCAATGTTTTTGGTCTAATACGCTGCTGCCAGGCGATTCTACCTGTAATGCGAAAGCAAAAAAGTGGGACGATTATCAATGTGACTTCTATAGTTGGTCATATGGGCTTGCCCTTAAATACAATTTATTCCTCTACTAAATTTGCCGTAGAAGGATTGACGCTATCCTTAGCGTTGGAATATAAACCCTTTAATATTCAAGTAAAAGCTGTTGCACCTGGTGGATACGATACCGCATTTGCTACCAATAAAGATAATAGTAGTATTGAAAAAGGGGATGAAGAAGCGGTAACTTATGCGAAGAAGTTGATTGTGAATTTCAAAACACTAGGTCAAAATATGCGAAATCAAGGTGGAAAAACAGCAGATCCGCAAGAAGTAGCGGATAAAATCTATACTTGTGTCACGACGGATGCATCTGTTCAGACGATAGTAGGCAAAGATGCAGAAAGGATGATGGACATGAAAATTTCTATGTCGCAACAGGAGTTTATGGGGCAGTTGGAAACGATGTTTTTGCCAGAGTAGGAAGGAATGAGTGAATATTAACGTATTGTAGCATTACTACTACATTGATGCCTTAATATTCACTCATTCAAAATTCATCAATTTAAGCATTGAGACGCACCATCTGTTGCCGCAAATAATGATCGGTCAAAACTAAAGCCGTCATCGCCTCCACGATAGGTACAGCACGTGGTACTACGCAAGGATCGTGTCTCCCCTTGCCTACTACTTCGGAAGCTTCCCCTGCTTTATTGACCGATTCTTGGGCAGTCACTATCGTAGCGACAGGCTTAAAAGCGGTCTTGAAGTAAATATCCATTCCATTGGAAATACCGCCTTGTATGCCGCCTGAATAATTCGTTTTGGTTTTAATCGTACCTCCTTCATTTTCAAAAATATCATTATGCTCCGAGCCACGCATTTTCACGCCTTCAAAACCCGATCCGTATTCAAAACCTTTGCATGCATTGATGCTCAACATTGCTTTAGCTAAATCCGCATGAAGTTTATCAAAAGCAGGTTCGCCCAAACCAACAGGACAACCTTGCACGACGCAGTTTATGACTCCTCCAATGGTATCACCCGCTTTTTTTATTTTCTTAATGTAGCTTATCATTTCTTCTGCAAGCTCTAAATCTGGACAGCGAATAGCAGTCGTTTCTATTTGGGCAAAATCAAGCTCTTGGTACGGTTTATTCATCGCCAATGCCCCTACTTGACTCACATAGGCATGAATTTGAATTCCTTTTTCCTTCAAAAATAGTTTCGCTATCGCGCCTGCTGCTACCCGTGCAGCCGTTTCGCGTGCCGAAGAGCGTCCACCACCACGATAATCGCGATGTCCATATTTTTGTTCGTAGGTAAAATCTGCATGAGAAGGCCGAAAGCGATCAGCGATATGGCTATAATCTTTCGAACGGGCATCTTTGTTATTAATGACGATAGCAATAGGCGTTCCTGTCGTTTTCCCTTCAAATACACCTGATAAAACTTGTGCCGTATCGCTTTCCTTACGCTGCGTCACTATCGCCGATTGTCCTGGGCGACGACGCGCCAATTCGCTTTGAATAAATTCCTCATCCAATTCCAAACCCGCTGGACAGCCATCAATAATCACCCCGATTGCCTTACCATGCGATTCGCCAAATGTACTAATCTTGAATGCTGTGCCGAATATATTGCCTGCCATTATCTTTATTTTGAGACCGCTGTGCTGCGAGAAGCGAGACCGGTCTTACTTCCCGTATTGTTTTATGATTTTACTTGCCAATTTCCGTGCTTCTCGTTTAGGATTTTTCCACCAATCTATAGACCACACGGGAAGATAAAGGTAGCCATCTTCTTGCAATCGGACTTGGCTTTCATGCGCGGAACTATAGTCCATTATTGCGCTATTTTCCAATAGCCCTTCTGGATAAATCGCGGTTTTCCATTTGTCATCCCAAGAAGCTTGCACCACGAGTGGTAAGCGTTGCGCGCTTCTATCTACTAGTACATTTTCTTGCACTCTATCCTTTTCAAAATAAGGACGCAAGGCTTCTGCTACTTCGGAAATAAAGAGCGAATCAGTAGGTGCTTCTTGAGGGTTTTCTTCTTTAAAAAAGCCTAATAAATCGTTTTGCAAAGCTACATCTTCACGCTGCACAGCATTTGCATATTCTATCAAATTGGCAAGTAAATACAAGCCTTTGCTGTCTTTATCATTTGCAAATTCTACTAATTCCGTATCAGGAATAGAGTTGATAATATAACATTGTTTTTCTACGCTGCCTAGCAGCAAATGCAGCAACTGTTCGCCTGTATTATCTGCTAATTGCTGCGCTTGTTTCGTCAGGTTTCCAGCTAAATCTGCGATGCCAAAGGTGCTAGAAAGGATAATAACATCGAAGCGTTGTCCGTGCAATTCATCTGCTCGGAAAACACCTAATCCATTTCTATCCAAGGCTTGGATTAGCTTTTTAGCATTGCCTGTTTTACGACGCAAATCGCTCAAATAACTCACAATCAAATCGCGCTGTCCAGTGGTAAAACACACAATTCCGACCGACGGATAGGTGCGCTGCGGAGTCGGTTGAATGCGATTGAGTTGGCGAATTACTTCGCGTGCCTCTACATCATTTGCTCCATCTTTTTCATTGAAACGCCCTGCGGCATGAATAACTTGAAGATTTTCGTTATCCATATAACTTGCTAAGGCAGGTAACTGATTGCCTTGAATAGCTGCCTTGAAGCGTTGCAAATGGCTCACCGTAGGTGTTTGGAGTTGTTGCAATTCTACATCAACCGCACCGCGCTTTTTCAGTAGTTCTGCTACCGAAACGCCTTGCTGCTGAATATTACTATCGCTAATCGTGACGATTTTTTGAGCTAAACTAAAATAAGGCGCGTACTTCTGCGCGACATTGCCTTGCGTGTCTTCGATTATCACATAATCAAAAGCCGCTTCGGGAACATCTAGGAAAATAGCTGCCGCTTCAGGGGTAGCAAACACGATAGGCAAATAGCTACTTACGGCACTAAAACTAGCCCCAATGTACGTTTTTAGTTCATCGTGACTTGTTCCTGTTTTTTGCTTTTTGGAAAATAAATATTGAAATGCCTGCTTATTGTCGCGGCGTAAATCTTTGCGCTCCTCCTCATTATAAAAATGCCAATATGCTTGAATTTGCCGCGCTAAAAGCGGTTTCAACACCTTATTATCGCTCGCTAAAGTCTCAATAATCGAATTATCCTGAATGAAAATAGCTGGATCATGCGCCTTCGCAATACAGTGATATAAATACCAACTCTTGAACGCCTCTTCCCAATGTTGAGAGCGTACTTTCATGAGCGACCGAATAATGCGTTGCTCGGATTCGGAGCGTTGCAACCACACTTGCTGCCAATTGAAAAACAACTCATAATCACGAATATTAAATTTTGTATTTTCAAGTTGCTCTATCAAGCTTTCTAAATACTTTTGCCGTTTCGGAACGGTAAGCATTTTATTTTCAGCAGATGTTCGATATAAATTTGAGCCATTCAGTTCGCCCACAAATACATCTAAAGCATATTCCAATTCTTCGATTTGCTCCTGAAAATCTACTCCCGATTGCACTGTCTTCGCGCTTAGGCGTTTCGTTTCGTCGTAAACTTGCCCATCTAATTTTTTAACCCAGCGATTCAATTCATATTCAAAATCGCCTAGACTATCAATGATTTCCAAGCTAGGAACAGCCGACAGATTTTCTAAAAACTGAAATTGGAAGAGTTGCTTTTCCTCAAACTGTTGGGCCAGCTTGAGATAACGCTCTTCGAGTTGTTCTTTTAGTGTAGCGATTTGCTTCTTCCTACGCGAAAAGGTAGTAGAAAAAGAACGTCCTGTTACCGTCTCGAATTCTTCTCCATATTGTCCGCGTGCATCTATGAGAGCTTCTTGCAACGCAATAGCTTCGGATATAAATTGTTGATAGAATTGCTCGTAATATTCGCGCAAATGCTCTTGGTAGGTGCTTGTCTTTTGGATAAAACGATCTTGTAATTGATAGGCTTTATCTAAAAATAAATTGACATTCTGCTGCACAAAACCGATACCTTGTCCATTCCCTCCTGCTTCAAAAATAGAAGCATTCAAATTCTTCAAAGGATGCTTAAGTGTTGCTACTTTGCTATAGTTGCCCGCACAATTTCGGATAGCATCGAGTAACTTACTATATTCTTCGTATGTAAATTCAAAATCTTGTGGATTGAGGTGGGTTGCTAAGCGTTCTTTACCTTCTATACGATTGCTTTTCAGGAATTCGCCAATGGTTTCCGTCCATGTTTTGCCCCCAAATACATGGCTATTCACCATTTCTTGGTATTGTTCCAGTTTTCGCTGATTTCGCATGCAACGATTAAGGAGCAACTGAAAACTATCTTGATCAAATTCAGGCATTTCCTTCTTTCCCTCTGAAGAACGCAATACTTCCAGCAATAATTGAGGGTCGGCATGTTCATCTTTCAATAAAAAACTAAGATTTGGTAATCCTAATTTTTCAAACTTACGTTGTGTTTTTTTCAAAGTTGGCACACTATCACTCAATACGAGACAGCATTTCCCATTACTCAAAGCATTACTAAGAAGGTGGGTTAGTAAATGGGTTTTGCCCGTGCCATAGGTCCCGTTCACATTCGTGAAGGTATTGCGAAGAATAGTATCAAAAGCAGTAGCTTGATAGCTTCCGAGTGTCTGCAATCCGAAAGCGTGTTCTTCAATCGTTTCTTCTTTTCTATTTGAAAATTCAGGAAATAATCGCTGCGGACTACTCACACTCGTCTGCGGATAGATACTTAGTACACCCGACCAAAGTAGTTGCGCCAAACCGTTTTCTTGCGTAGGGCAAGGCAAAATAGTAGTGTTCTCTGCAATATCGAAATTAAGCGAAACGAAGAGTTCTTCCATCCGTCCCCAATCTATGCCGTTGGCAGTACCAAGTTCAGCAGGAAGATTTATATCAAATTTTTCTTGAAATAATTGCGTTAAAAAAGGATTGAATCGAAGGCTTTGCCCAGTTTCATGTCGAATATTCCAAGTATCATTTTTATTGGCTACAGCATCCAATTGGAGCTGCCAAATCAATAATGGACTTGCTAATACGTTTCCTTTGTGTGTCAATTGTACCAAAGGAAACCCCAAACCTAAGGCACGTGTTCCTTTTAGTTGTTCTAGGTTTTTGGACTCTGTATGAAGATAACGCAAACGTTTCGCAGTACGAAAAGGGACTTCGATGGTACTCGTAGCGCGTCCGTTGGTACGCAATTGATTGCACCAATCGTTTGCAAAGCTTTCACCTCCTCTACTGAGTAGACAAAGGTCTATTCGGTCATCTTGCGTAGGCAAACTATTTTGATAAATCGTATTCGCTTGTATGTTTAATTCTGGCATCTTCTATCTTTAAAGCTAGGTGCTATTTCAGCAGTCAAAACCAAATCGCTGGCTTTTCCCAACAAAATGGTCTTGTCTAATGGCGATTTTACGGATTTTTTCTGGTTTAAAATGGAGTCCTAGTCAAAAAAGATTAAAATTAAATAAATTTGATTGCTTTCAGTATAAGACATTCTGTTTTGTACATATCTTGAGGGCATAATTCAGAGTATATTTTGTAGAAGCGTAAAATTGCTGAGCTATAAAATCGTTTTGCAAGAGTATCCTTAAAAAAATCCACAACTTAACAACTTAG
>CALGLY010000039.1 GCA_937959095.1 uncultured Saprospiraceae bacterium | reverse complement strand
GAACGTGCTTGTTTCCTTCGCAACGATGGCGAATTACTAGACTTAGATGGCTCGATAGGGGTGCGTTTCACAGGTTTATCCGTTACTTCGGGCTATGTTTCCGTGCAGCATCGCAATCATTTAGGGGTAATGACAAATTCGACGGTGACTTTTTAAAGCTTTTTAGATTTTGAATAGAACGCAGAGGCGCGGAGACGCAGAGTTTTTTTTAAAATATTTCCCTGCGACTTCGCGCCTCTGCGTTCTATTCAAAATTTGTTCTTTACCTTTGTATAAACTCATTGTCAATTCAATCACATGAAAATTCAGCTTTCAAAAGTAGGGAAACGCTATAGGCGAGAATGGATTTTTCGGAATATTGATTACGAATTTCAACAAGGCAAGAAGTATGCAATTCTTGGCCCAAATGGTGCAGGTAAGTCAACATTGATGCGTATTCTTTCGGGGCATCTTTCGCCTTCTAAAGGGAAAATAGCACTAAGCAATAAACAGCAAAATTTAAGTGCGGATATTTACTACAAACAAATCAGTTATGCCGCACCTTATATTGATTTGATTGAAGAATTTACCCTTCAAGAAATGCTCCACTTCCACCAACGCTTCAAACCATTTCTTAATCAGCATACGATTAATGACTTGATAGAATTATTGGATTTTAAAAAGTCGCAACACAAGGAAATTCGTTATTTCTCATCGGGTATGAAACAGCGGTTGAAGTTAGTATTAGCCTTGTGTGTGGATACTCGAATTGTGTTGCTAGATGAGCCCACCTCCAACCTCGATGAGCAAGGAATCGCATGGTATAGAAGCTTAGTAGAACGCTACAGTGGCACGCGTATGCTTATTATTGCATCAAATGTTCTTCAAGATTACGATTTTTGTGATTCTCAGTTAGAAATTTTAAATTATAAAAGTATATAACATAATTATTAGTTATGTAATTAAAGGGCTTATTATAGTTGCTATTTGTTAAACTTTGAAAAATAAACCTATTTGCTATCTATTTTAGTTATTAATTTGTAAATTTGTTTCATATTGTGACATAGTTTAATTCCAATCATAAAGATTTAGCTTTTCATATACATGCCTTTTTGTTCTTGTTAAGAATGACTGATCTAGGATCAGTCATTTCTTTTTTATGGTCTGTTATTTCTTTTCTGCTAATGCTAATTTTAGGGTAGTGTTCGATTAAAACGAAATGAGATGCAAAAAAACGGTAGGTTGGCACTTTATCACTATGCAGACTAGAATTAAGCTCAAGCATCTTTATCCTTCATTTCACACTTGACAAAGTAATGGATGTATAGGTTATTATTTTCGAAGTCCCTAAACTAAAAATCGAACAAAAAACGTATTTTTTGTTTCCTAAAAAAATACCATCAAAAATTATACCAAAATTGAAAAAATACCTCTACTTTTACATCCGATTTCCCTTTTTAAGCGTTTAATAAAGAAGAAATACCGAAGTTTATATCAATGCTAAAACAAAGTTTAAGTCAAAAACAATTACAACGCTTATCGCCCCAGCAGATTCAGTTAATGAAACTGTTACAAGTTCCTACAGCTAGTTTAGAGGAGTGGATACAGAAGGAAATGGAAGAAAATCCAATTCTAGAGGCAGGAGCAGAGGAAGAGGATGAAGTGCCAACCAATGAGACCTCAGATGGCGAAGAAGAGGTAATAAACGAAACAGAAACCCAAGAAGCAGAATTTGAAGAATACGTTCAGGAATATGTAGATGATGACCCTTATAGCTATAAGCTGCGCGTCAATAATTCTTCGAGCGACGATGAAGAAAAGACCATTCCTATTGCAGTCCAGCATTCTTTCCATGATTTTCTGACTGACCAATTGCAATTACTAGAAATTAAGGATGAACAGACGTTACTAATTATGCGTCAATTGGTGGGAAGTATAGATAGTGATGGTTATTTACGCCGCGATCTCACTGCTATTCTGGATGACTTGATGTTTACGCAAAATGTATTTGTGGAATTGAGTGATTTAGAACGGGTTTTGGAACAGTTGCAGGCTAAATTAGATCCATCGGGAGTAGGTGCACGCAACCTGCGGGAGAGCCTTATGATTCAGTTGCACCGAAAGGTAGAGCAAGAGAACAACGAACAAGATTTTGAACAACTATATGCCCTAAATACGGCTTATCAGATTTTAGAATATCATTTTGAAGCCTTTAGTAAAAAGCACTTTGAACGCCTCAAAAGCACCCTCAATATTAATGATGAACAACTAAAAGGGGCAATGGATGAAGTTTTAAAATTGAATCCTAAACCCGCTAGTGGCTATGCGGATAATCGCTCTAGTACGACCCAATATGTAATGCCCGATTTTTTCCTTATCAATCGAGACGGCGAATTAGAATTGAGTCTGAATAATAACAATGCGCCAGAACTGCGCGTGAGCCCGCATTACCAAAATGTTTTGCGCTCTTATGTAGGGAAAAAGAAGCAAAAAAAATCGAAACAACAACGCGAAACGGTCAATTTTATAAAAGAAAAAATAGATAAGGCAAAGTGGTTTATAGATGCCATTCGGCAGCGGCAGCAGACGATGTATAAAACCATGTATGCTATCTTAGAGTATCAATATAATTTCTTTTTGACAGGCGACGAAATGCAACTTCGCCCAATGGTATTGAAAGATATAGCGGAGCGTACAGAGTTGGATATTTCCACTATTTCGAGGGTAGTGAATAGTAAGTATGTGCAGACTGAATTTGGAACAAAACTGCTTAAAGATTTCTTTTCGGAGGGTATTCAAAATCAGGAAGGCGACGAAATTTCTACTATCGAAATCAAAAATGTCTTGAATACTATCATAACTGAAGAAAATAAGCGCAAGCCGCTTTCTGATGAAAAATTGAAAGATATACTGAAAGGAAAAGGCTATAATATTGCTCGAAGAACGGTAGCTAAATATCGGGAGCAATTAAATATCCCCGTGGCGCGTTTGCGGAAGGAGTTATAGCGGAAAATATCTTTTGCAAAGTGTGAATTATTTATTTTGCATGATAAACTCTAGCCTCAAAAGCAAGCAGCATAGTAGGAATATTACTAGCAAAAAAACTAGAAAAAACGAATACAGATTGCTCAAATCGTTTTGGTAAAGCAACCGCTTTTGTCCCAAAATTTGCTACAAACTGATACTTGCCAATCTGCCAAGCAAGGAGCTTTCGTTTGCCTGTAGTGTCCAATGGAATCAACCATTTCAAGGGTTCATTTTCTAAATTTAAGCTTTCTTTGAGCAAGCGAATTTTAGTCAATTGCTCGAATAGAGTAGCATTTTTCCCCCATTCGTACTTGCCTTCTGTCTGCTTCGGGCCATGGTCTATTTGGAAGACATAAAGTTTGGTGTATTGCTCATTTGGAGCAGGTTTAAAATTGGTGTTGCGCTGTTCAAAACCTAATCCCATATAGCTTGGTAAATCCAAAAATAAGGCACAAAACAGCCGCAATTCATTTCCATTAATATAAAATTTATCAAAACGCGGATCGTCCTTATCCGCAGTCATCAAGGTGAAATTGGGTACGACTTCCCGATGTTTAGCGAAGTGGTAGTAACGCGCAAAATGCCGCATAAATTCATCCGTACCAACGACTATAGATTGTAAATCACCTAGCGTTGTATCTGCGTCGGAACGTTCTAGGTGTGCCACTTCATCGCCATAGCCCATATAGTTGGGTGGTGCTAGAAAACTCTCCGCGAAGTAGC
>CALGLY010000038.1 GCA_937959095.1 uncultured Saprospiraceae bacterium | reverse complement strand
GTACTAGTATTCTAATCAATGAAACCGAAGGTTTAAATTTAAGTATTGATGCGGTACAAAATGCAACTTGCGAAGGCGAAGCAAATGGTGCAGCAACGATAGAACCGAATGGCGGAACAGAACCTTATACTTATATTTGGTCAAATGGAAATATCACTGCAACCGCAACAGGGCTATCCGCAGGTAGCTATAGTGCAACGGTAAATGATGTAAATGGCTGTGAAAATGAAATAGAGTTAATCATTGGCGAACCCAATAATTTAGAAGCTTCTATTAGTACACCTACCTCAAATTTATGTGATGGCGCAGTAGGAAGTGCAATAGCAGCAGCAACAGGAGGCACCTCTCCATATAGCTATCTTTGGTCTACAGGTTCTACAGGTAGCACCTTAGATGATTTGACAGCAGGTACGTATTCCGTAATCGTTACAGATGCAAACGACTGTACTACTCAAGCAAGCATCACCTTAGAAACAGGTGGATCTTTGTCTCTTACACTTTCTGCTAATAATGCTTCTAATATCAATGCCAGCGATGGTTCGGCTTCCGTAGGCGTGCAAGGTGGTACCATGCCGTTTACTTATGTATGGACAGATGCTACAGGAAATACAATTGGTAGCAATTCAATGATGAATCAATTAACACCAGGCGAATACACCGTAGTGGTTACAGATGTGAATGGCTGTACTGCTATGGATATGGTTTTAATTGAAGAAGAAGGCTGTTCAGGCTTTAGTTTAATGCTTAATGTTGAACAACCAGGTTGTGGCGGCACTACCTTAGGAAGTATTAATGCCATGCTTAATAACGCAACCGAACCCATAACTTACGAATGGTCAATTGATGCTAATACCGCTTCTATCAATGATCTAAATGCGGGTACATATAGCGTGACTGTAACTGATGGAAATGCTTGCTCTTCTACAGCCAGTGCAACCTTGGAAGTTTCTAATGGCTTCGATTTAGCATTAGAAGAAATGACTCCAATGACTTGCCAAAGTGTTGCGAATGGTACAGCGCGTTTGCAGCCAACAGGCGGTGTTGCGCCTTATACCTTCCTTTGGCCAGTACAAGGAGATAGTACCAATCACAGAACAAATTTGGTTAGTGGGTTTTATACGGTGACGGTTTTTGATGCAGCAGGCTGTATGAATACCATTGCTTTTTCGGTAGAAAGAACTACCGATACAGAACCGCCAACCGTTATCACACAAAATACAGCTATTTATTTAGATGAATTTGGCAATGCAACTCTTAGTGCAATAGAAGTAGATGGCGGCACAATAGATGATTGTGGTATAGAAGATATGAGTATCAATCAAACTACCTTCTCTTGCGATGATGTAGGAACAAGCATAAATATTACACTTTCCGCAGAAGATAAATCAGGAAATACAGCAATGCAAACAGCGCAAGTAACAGTACTAGATACAATGCCACCTATTATCATTTGCCCAAATGATATTTTATTACAACAATGCGAGGCAGAAAATAGCGTAGAATTTGCCTTACCAAATGCCTTTGATAATTGTGGAGAAGATTTGACTCCTACCCTAGTAGATGGTCGTCCTAATGGAGCAAGTTTCCCACTAGGAGAAAATATGCAAGTCTTTAGTGTGAGTGATGCCTCTGGAAATATGGCTACTTGTTCGTTTTTAGTAGTGGTGCAAACCTTTGATGTTACTGAAATCACTGTGAATGAGCCTACTTGTTTCAACTTCCCGAATGGTAGCGCAACCGTATCCGTAACGGGAGCAAGACCACCATTGACTTTTATGTGGAGTAATGGAGCTACCGATTCTACCGCAGTCAATCTAATAGCAGGAGCGTATAGCGTGACTGTAGAAGATGGTAATAATTGCACTTATATAGAAAGTATCACTATCGAGCAGCCTCCTCTATTAAGAGTGAATTTAGATGCTGTGACAGGAGAAATTAATGAAGAAGGAACAGGTTTGATAGCAATCAGTGTAGAAGGTGGACGCGCTCCTTATCTCTATCGTTGGTTACTCGATGGAGAAGAAGTATCTACAGAATCAAGTATTCTGAATGCTAATTCAGGGACATATCGAGTGCAAATCACTGATGCAAATGGCTGTAGCACGATTTCCGAGGATATTTTAATAGTACTTACAAGCACTGATGAATTATTAGAAGCAACAGCCGTCCGCTTGATGCCAAATCCTACATCAGGGCTGGTACAACTGGATATTGACTTGCCACAAGTATATGCTTACACGGCAAACTTATACGACCTAAATGGGCGCTTGCTACGCGAATTAGCACAAGCAGAAGGACAACGCAAGCAACATCAATTCGACCTTTCTGCCTATAGTAGTGGTGTTTATTTTGTACGCATCCAAGTCGAAAATAGTGTACTAACGAAGCGAGTCGTCCTGATGAAGGATTAATTTATAACGTTTTGTATAATAATTTTGAATGCAGAGGCGCAGATTTACCTGACGGCAGACAGGGAAATAGTAAAAAACTCCGCGCCTCTGCATTCAATAATCTAAAAAATAGCTTTTTAATTGTCGTAATTCCGCTGAACTTTTCCAATACTTTTCATCAACTTTGCGCCGCTTTGCAGAGTTATATCAATCAACTTTGCATTTACAATGATGTTAGGCAAATTACTAAATTTCTAAATCTCCTTTCATCGCTCAAAAAGTTATTATGATAGAAACGGATATTCTTATCATCGGGGCAGGACCTTGTGGGTTATTCACCGTATTTGAAGCAGGATTGCTTAAATTACGCTGCCATCTGGTCGATTCTTTGCCGCAAGTTGGTGGGCAATTATCAGAAATTTATCCAAAAAAACCTATTTATGATATACCTGGCTATCCTTCGGTTTTAGCGCAGGAACTAGTGGATAATTTAATGAAGCAAATCGAGCCGTTTGATCCAGGGTTCACGCTTGGAGAGCGTGCCGAGAAGATTGAAAAACTCGAAGATGGACGCTTCAAACTGACGACTAGTAGAGGTACAGAACATGTTGCGCCAGTAATTACTATTGCAGGCGGACTTGGATGCTTTGAACCACGCAAACCGCCCATTTCCAATATCGCTCAATTCGAGGATAAGGGCGTAGAATATATGATTAAAGATCCAGAGGTATATCGCGATAAGCGTATCGTAATAGCAGGCGGTGGGGATTCGGCATTGGATTGGACAATTTTCTTAGCCGATGTAGCAGAAGAAGTAACGCTAGTGCATCGTCGTACCAGTTTCAGAGGTGCCTTGGATTCCGTAGAAAAGGTGAAAACCTTAAGCGAATCGGGTCGTATCAAGCTCGTGACAGAGGCACAAGTCGTAGGACTAAATGGAAATGGTGTGCTGAATGAAGTAGTGATTAAGCACAAAACGGAAGGCGAATCCGCGAAGAGTACAGATCACTTTATTCCTTTATTTGGTCTCACCCCTAAGCTTGGTCCAATTGCTGACTGGGGCTTGAATATCACAAAGAGTGCTATTGATGTGGATACGAAAGATTACAGCACCAATGTACCAGGTATTTATGCTATCGGTGATATTAACACTTATGAAGGTAAGCTAAAGCTCATTTTATGCGGTTTCCACGAAGCGACTTTAATGTGCCAATCGGCTTATAAATATATTTATCCAGATAAGAAATTATCCTTCAAGTACACGACCGTGACAGGTGTGAGTGGCTTTGAGGCATAGGCTTTATAAAGAGCAAATACAAGAGTCAAACGCGAGTGTAAAAAATACTTGAGTTTGATTCTTGTATTTGAGTTTTCTAGTTTCCATCCTTTGTTTTCCTTCCATTCGTCTTTTCCTTCTTGAATAGTTCTCATTTTTTTTTATTTTTAGCCTAAGTAATTAGTCAATGAGTGAATGTTTCTAAACGCATTGTAGCATTATCACATTGACGCATTATATTCATTTATTCTAAATCCATAATTCCAATTATTGAAAAGGAGTAAAGATTTGATTTATAAACAAAAAATGTCTCATATCTCACATCTTATAAGTCTCACATCTATTAAGGAAAGCCAAATTATTTAGCGTGCAATGGGAATATTTGACCGTTTTTTTGGAACAACTAAACAAGAGGAACAACAGCCTGACATAACATTCGGACGGTATAGTGATACCTATAAAGAAGATGATAATTATGATGCTTGGAATGCTGCCCTAAAGCATTTTCAGGAAGAAGATTATTTACAATCCTACCATAAATTTTTCGAATACCTCCGCGACGAACAGGAAGATAATGTCCGCTATTGGGAGAAAGATGGGGCGCTGTGCTTTGAATTTTTTCAAGGCTCAAAGAAAATATGTGGCACAGCTACTAGCGACCAACTAAAGGCAATGTCTAAAATAGCAAAAGCAGAAGACCTGAATTTGGGTTTCATGCGCCGCTTGATGGAGTATAATTTTGGGTTGAAATATAGTCGCTTTGCACTAGAAGAAGATAACACCATTTGCATCGTTTTCGATACCTATACGCTCGATGGTTCGCCCTATAAACTGTATTATGCCCTGAAAGAAATGGCAGTAAATGCAGATAAGCAAGATGATTTATTGCTCGATGAGTTTAAAGGATTAAAAGCAGTAGATAGTACGCATTTGCGTCCCTTGCCTGATGACGAAAAGAAAGTAAAATATGATTTCATTCAAACAAAAATAACAGAAACGCTCACTGAAATAGATGATGGTGCATTGAATGCCCAAAAATATCCAGGTGCCATTGCTTATTTATTATTGAGCTTAACCTATAAACTGGACTACCTTATAAAGCCCGAAGGCTATATGATGGAAACTTTGGAACGCATTCATCGACTATATTTCGCAAAAGATAATAAAACAAGTACCCAAAAACATCAAGGAATCTATAAAGAATATCAAAAACTAATAGCGCGTCCGAAAGAAGATTTCTTTAAGGAAATGTATCGAGTACGCGCCACCTTTGGTATCACAAGTCCCGAAAATCACGATCGCTTGGCGAGTTTCATTGATGGCGAATTGAAAAATATGGATTGGTACTATGAACATGGTCATCCTAAAGTCGCCTTGGCTATTCCGACTTATATTGTAGGTTTTTCACTCTTTAATTATGCCTTACCGAAGCCTGATAAAGCCTATTTGCACTTATATTTTCAGATATTGGAATCGGATTATTTTCAGAATTTAGGGTTTCAGAATGCCTTCTTCAATAAAGCAAATAATAGTCTTGATAAGCGCGCTATACGTCGCGCTATTGAGCAAATTCGAGTGGAGAATAGTGCGCGTTATCCAAAGTTAAATCCTGTGATAGGGAGTTTGGAATATACCGATTTGCCGAGCTTCGCAAGGTCTTACCTTATGATGGTACGAAACCTCGATTTGACGAAGCGGATTCGGTAGGATATTTCAGAAAAGGGCTTATTTAATTCGTTGAAGTTTTAGCAATTGTATCAATTCCTTCTTTTCCATCTTCCTTACTTCACCACTTTTCATATCGCCTAGTTCTAGGTTTTCGATTCCTACCCGCACCAGGCGCAATACAGGAAAACCAACCTTAGCACACATTCGACGTACTTGTCGATTTTTACCTTCTGTCAGTCGCAATTGTATCCAAGAAGTAGGAATATTTGCACGATGACGAATAGGCGGATTGCGCTCTGGCAGATTTGGCTCTTCTTTCAATATACGAGCTTGAGCAGATTTCGTACGATAGGTCTTTTTATTAATCCGAATATCCACGCCTTGGCTCAATTTGGACATTGCACCCGATGTGATTTCGCCTTCTACTTGTACCCAATAGGTACGCTGGTGCTTATTTTTCGGGTCTAAAAGTCGACTATTGATGCTTTTGTCGTTGGTAAGAATAAGTAACCCTTCACTATCTCGGTCTAGTCGCCCAACGGGGTAAACATCTTCTGGAAACTTCATCAATTCCCCTAGTGTACGATGATCGGGAGCTTCTCTCGTGAATTGGCTAAGGACGTTGAAAGGCTTGTATATTACAAAGTAATTTTTCATAGGTAGATTCAATTTAGAATGTAGAACCGAGAAAGTTCTTCGATTCTACATTCTATATTCCTTAGACATTAAAGCGGAAGTGCATCACATCGCCATCGGTCACGACATATTCTTTGCCTTCTACGCCCATTTTTCCTGCTTCTTTCACGGCAGCTTCCGAGCCAAGTGTTACATAGTCATTGTACTTTATCACTTCTGCTCGAATAAAGCCTTTCTCGAAATCCGTATGAATTACGCCTGCCGCTGCTGGTGCTTTCCAACCGTCGCGAATCGTCCATGCACGCACTTCTTTCTCTCCTGCGGTGAAATAGGTAATTAAATCCAGTAATTTGTAACAAGCTTGAATCACTCGATTTACGCCTGGTTCTTCTAGCCCTAAATCCGCAAGAAACTCCATGCGTTCTTCCTTACTTTCTAATTCTGCCACGTCTGCTTCTATCCCTGCGCTAATGTAAATAACCTCTGCGTTTTCATTCGCTACGGCTGTTTTAAACTGCTCCGTATATTCATTTCCATTAATTACAGAATCTTCATCCACATTGCAAACATATAGAATCGGCTTAGCGGTGAGCAATAGCATATCCTTAAGCAATTCTTGTCCTGCTTCATCCAACTCTATCGCACGTGCTGGAATTTCACTTTCTAAGCCTGCTAAAATTTGCTCTCCTAGCGCAACTCCTTTCTGATCTTCTTTTTTGCCTCCTTTCGCTTGCTTTCGGAGTTTTTCTAGGCGTTTCTCCACCGTTTCCATATCTTTCAATAGCAACTCGGTGTCGATAGTGCCTTTATCTCGAATGGGATTTACATCGCCATCTACATGCACCACATTCGGGTCTTCAAAGCAACGTACCACATGCACGATTGCATCCACTTCACGGATATTGGCTAGGAATTGATTTCCTAGACCTTCTCCCTTACTCGCGCCTTTTATCAAGCCCGCAATATCCACTATCTCGATAGTAGTAGGTTGCACCTTCTGTGGGTTCACCAATTCGGAAAGCTTATCCAAACGAGGATCAGGAACAGTAATCATCCCCACATTCGGGTCTTTAGTCGCGAAAGGGTAATTTGCTGCTAACGCCTTTGCAGAAGTTAGTGCATTAAATAAAGTAGATTTGCCTACATTCGGTAAGCCAACAATGCCGCATTTCAGTGCCATATCTCTTTTTTTTACTCAAAAATCGCGCAAAAATAAGAGATATATTGACAATACCCTACTTTCCTCTGATATTGATGACAGTAAGGGATAAAATCTATTTTTTCTTAGAGCAGAGAAGAGAGACCACTTTGTTGAGAGAACAGAGAAAGTCCTAGTAAAAAAATTCTCTATGTGGTTTGGCTTGAATTCCTATTTAAGTCGAAACCTGTTATCGAAACGCTGTTTCGAGTGTCGCTTTTGTCTTAGCACAGTGGAACGAAACAGAGTTTCGAGGACGCATTCAGGCTTGAATAGAAATTCAAGCCAAACAAACGAAAGAATACAATGGATATAAATTTAGATGGCAAAACCTTTCTATTGGTTGAAAATACAGCAAATGGAAAAGTCAATCAGGAAACAAGGTTTGACTACCAACAAAATGAAAATTTAGTAACTGCTGACTACTACGGTGGTACTATAAAATATGGTAAAATAAT
>CALGLY010000037.1 GCA_937959095.1 uncultured Saprospiraceae bacterium | reverse complement strand
TAGGTAAATGCTACCCTATACTTAATACCTAATACCTTGTACTTAATACTTTTAAGATATATCTATTAATTTCTCGTTGTACGAACGTTGTATCCAGATCATTACTCCGATGATAAACATCGCAGCGGCTGGTAATACCATCAAGTTATTATTGGCATACCAACTGAACCATGTACCAATACCGCTTTCTGCTGCTGTATTGATAAGGTACGAAGTTTGGTCATTTCCTGCTCCGATGAGACCAAAACCAAGAAAAGTACCTTTTCCGAATACCTCTCTTACCATTGCTACTGCAATCAGGATAACGCCATAGCCGATACCGTTTCCGATACCATCTATTAGAGAACGCCACGGTTTATTTGCCATCGCGAATGCTTCCAAGCGTCCCATCACGATACAGTTGGTGATGATAAGACCGATATAAACGGAAAGTTGCTTATAGATTGGATAGTTTAGATATTTCAATGTCAGCTCCACCACGGTCACCAAAGCGGCGATAATGATTAATTGTGCAATCAGACGTACCGACTTTGGTATATGATTACGAATCAATGAGGTGAAGAAACTAGATGCACCACATACAAAGACTACCGCAATCGCCATCACCACAGAAGGGGCAACGAGCGAGGTAACTGCCAATGCAGAACAAATACCCAATACTTGTACCGTAATTGGGTTATTATCATTTAATGGATCGGAAAGCAGCTTGCGCTCCACCTTACCAAATAAGGGTTCTTGTACTTGCGCTTTCTTTTCTTTAACAGCAGCTTCTGCCATGATATTTATTTTTTTTTGAACCAAAAAAGGCACACAGAACATTACTAAGTTCTTCGTACCAAAGATGTTCTAAAATTAGTTCATTCCTAAAACCTTCTTGTCCTTCGTTATTTTATCGAAGTAAGGCTGATAGTATTTGATACCACGCACCAACATTTCTGTAACGCCATCTGCGGTTACTGTTGCACCAGTGATGCCATCTACTTCATGGTCGTTACGCTTACCTTGTTTACGTACTGTAATACCTACGTATTCGCCAGCCTCTGTAAAAATCTTTGTGCCTTTAAATCGAGAAGGAAAAGTCGGATTATCCTTGATTTCAGCACCAAGACCCGGTGTTTCTCCCTTATGATCGAAAGATGTACCCGCAATCGTATTTAGGTCTGACTTTAGGGCTATTGTTCCCCAAATTTCATCCCAAAGTCCATTACCACGTACACTCACAATATAGAATTTTTCACCACCTGCATTATATACATATAGTGGCAATTTTCTATCTGCTTCAGGCTTCTTCTTTTCCTTAGCCATATCTATCTTCTCAGCCTTCTCGTCTGTAAGGATTTCTCCATCCATATCCAGTACGATTTGTTCCATCTTATCCTCGAAAACACCTAATACTTCCTCGTCCGACATTACATCAGGCGATTTATCTAGGTTCTCTCCTAAAGCAGAAAGAATCGCACGCTTATTGAATACATCTTCGTTTTGAAGAGCGGTAGACATCGTCACTTCACGCAAGCCCGTTAGCAAAACTGCTACTACGGTCGTGATGATGAGGATGAACATTACTATTTTATTAGTGCTATCCATTTTTGTTGTATTAGGCCTGTCTGCCGACAGGCAGGTATTAGGTATTAGGTATTAAGTATTTTGCCTTCGGCAATTTTTAGTACTGCAATCAGTACCTAATACTTAATACCTAATACTTAATACTTTTTTACTTAAATTTTATGCTTTCGCAGCCGCACGTCTTGCGCGACGACTTACATTTGCTTCTAATACATAGTGGTCGAGAAGTGGTGCAAACATATTCATAAATAGAATTGCTAGCATCCATCCTTCTGGATAAGCAGGATTCATTACGCGAATAATGACACCCAGCACACCTATCATGAAACCATATATCCACTTGCCCGTGCCTGTCGCAGCTGCCGTCACAGGGTCAGTAGCCATAAATGCTGCTGCGAACAACAAACTACCAATCGTGAAGTGGTGATACCAAGGCACATCCATAAATGGTGTAGCACCCCAAGCATTTAGAACCATTCCCATAAATGCAGCACCGAAGATAAGCGATACGATAATTCGCCAATCTGCTACGCGTGTAATCATTAGAAAAACCATTCCTAAGACAACCATTATTTTAGAAGTCTCTCCGATAGAACCTGGGATTGTACCCCAAATCATACTACTTACCGAGTACTGCGCTGTTACTGCGTCCCAGCCGCCTTGGTAGGCTAAAGCAAGCGGTGTTGCCCCTGTATAGCCATCTATGACTGCTTTGCCGCCGTCCCCGAAGGTAGACCAACCAAGCGCACCAAACAGCCCATCGGCAAGTCCATAGACCCAACCATAAGCAGCACCGAAGTAACTTGCATCTATTTTCTCGATGCCCGAAATCCATACTTCATCTCCAGAGATGGTTGTCGGATAGGCAAAGAAGATAAATACCCGTGTGAGGAGTGCGATATTCCAAATATTCATACCTGTACCACCAAAGGCTTCCTTTCCGATGATAACTGCGAATGCAATCGCAACAACCAATATCCAAAGTGGTAAATCTGGTGGCATAATAAGCGGAATCAAAGCACCTGTTACCAAGTAGCCTTCCTCTACGGAGTGTCCGCGTTTGGCTGCATACCAAATTTCAATTCCTAGTCCCACTACATTTGCTACGATGAACAAAGGCAACAATTTCATGATACCATAAAAGAATTTCAGATGCAGTGCATCTAACAATCCAGTATGTTCACCTAAGGCTAGAAAATGCTGATGCCCGATATTCCAACTGCCAAAAATATAGCAAAACTGTAACGCAATTACCACATGCACCATCAGTCGCTTCAAGTCCATCCCGTCCTTGATGTGTGTGCCGCCATGCGTTGTTTCGTTTGGCGCAAAAGCAAAGGTAAAGACAGCATCATAAAGCGTATGCGCTACCTTATTTTCCTTTTTTGGCTCAAACTTCTGTATAAAATTTAATAGTGGCTTCATTATCTTAATTTGCTGTATTAAGTATCATGTATTAGGTATTAGGTCTATCATACATGATTAAAATGTACTTAGTACTTAATACCTTGTTCCTAATACTGGAAATTTATCCTTGTTCGCGCATCATGTCTAAACCGTCGCGCAATATTTTTTGTAGCGGCATCTTAGAAGTACAAACGAATTCGCATAAGGCTACATCTTCTTCGCTCAATTCGTATAAACCTAAGCCTTCCATACGCTCGAAATCATTCACTAAGATAGACTTCATAAGCGGCTGTACGTGTACATCCATAGGCATTACGCGCTCGTAGTCGCTCGACATTACGAAAGCACGTTTCTCGCCATGCGTATTGGTAGATACCTCAAACTCTTGGTCAGGCATCAAGAAATTAGGGAAGGTACGCGATACACTTGGTCGCGCCTTAAGCGGTAGCAACCAACCGAATAATTCGTACTCATCACCTTCTTCTAGTACCGTTACTTGATCATCGAAGAAATTCAAGAAAGATGTAGCGTCCTTTTGTTTTCCTGAAAGTACATCTCCAGAAACAAGGCGTACATGATCGTTTGTCAGATTATCATTCACCAATTCGCCCATGCTTGCACCTAAATAGGTACGTACATAGCGTGGTTCTTTCACTTCTCCACCTGCTACGACTACTACGCGTTCTGCGTTGTAGCGACCTTCCGAGAAGATAGCACCTAGAGTAAGTACCTCTTGCACACCTAATGTCCAAACCACATCACTTGCTGCTAAAGGCGCAGTATGGTGAATCTGAACACCTACATTACCTGCTGGGTGCTTTCCTTTAAAGTATACTTTCTCTGCATTCGAAGCAGCCGTGAAGATACTAGAAGGAGCATCTGCTGCGCCGCCATTCAAGCCGAGGTATACTTTGCCGTCTGTTAATTTATTTAGTACATCAATTCCTTTTTGAAATGCTACACCTCTACCTGCTACGACTATATTAGAGTCAGGTGCAAGTGGCGCACTATCAAACGTACTGATGAAAATATCACGTGGAGTGGTCTCTGGATCTGCTATTACATCATAAGGACGCTGACGGAACATTGTCCAAGCTCCTGTAGCTAGTAGATAATCTACTAAATCGCTACGGCTTGCCGCTGCCCAATCAAAAGCCTGTAATTCTTTATATTCAATATCTTGATCTGCCGTGATGATTACCTCTGCAATGGAACGCTTTGCGCCACGCTTCACTTCTTTCACTACTCCACTCACAGGCGAAACATACTTAACACGCTCCTTTTTCTTATCAAAAAACAAGACATCACCCGCTTTCACCTTATCACCAGCTTCTACTAGGACTTTCGGGATGGGTGACATACCAATGAAATTCTTAGGCTGCACCGCAAATGTTCTAACAGTAGCCGTTTGTACTGCACCGCTAGCTTTACCTGCCAAAAGAATATCATGTCCTTCTTTCAGCACCTTCACCTCATTACCTTGCGTGTAGCCAGGTAAGCTTGGGCTGAACAATTCGTTCATTCTAGGAAATACCGAAAAATTGTTCTTAGTTGTATCTATACCATTTCCTTTCGCTTCTATTGCTAAAAAGCTATCAGCGACTTGAACGATAAAGAAAAAGGCAATGAAAGCAGCAGCACCGAGCAGTACTATCGTCAGCCATTGCGAACCTCCCATCACACCGCCCGACTGAGCCATTAGACCATCCGCTGCAAGCAACGAAATAAAAAGAAGGGAAAGCTTAATATGTAAGTTTTTCATTCTGATATGAATATTAAAATCCAAAGTATTTTTTCACCAACAGTTATTTAGACATTATGCATTTACATAAATATCTAATTTTAAGGTGTTAAAAATTTTCGCAAATATAGAAAGCTTTTAAAAATATTGCCGTTGGGACATATCAAGAATACATTCTTTGCTTCTATTTAGATTTTTTCTAAATAAAGTACAAAATAATATATGGTTAGTTTAGCTTATTGAGCAT
>CALGLY010000036.1 GCA_937959095.1 uncultured Saprospiraceae bacterium | reverse complement strand
GGCTTCTTTGGCACAGTTTGAAAGCAACCTCATCTCCCAACGAGTCAAAGCGGGCATGGCTCGGGCAAAAGCGCAAGGTAAGCGTATCTCTCGTCCAACACTTTCAAAAGCCAAGCAAGCGCAAATCAAAAAACTCTACGAACAAAAGCTCTCTATCACAAAAATCAGTAAGCAACTTGGCATTTCTTATGGTAGTGCTTGGAACTATGTACAGCAGTTTAAGGACAATAAAAACACTCCAGACTGAATCCGAACTATTCTAGGAGATTCTCATCCTGTTTAATCCATTTAACATATATCTATGGGACATTTTTACCTTTTGGGCAGCCGAGACCTTAAAAGTAAAATTGCAGCAAACCCCTAAAGCGATCGGCGCGAAAGTAAGCGTCAGCAAGACAGGTGGGCAAATACTGACGGATTGGCTGGTTACTGGCGAAGGCTTAGGAAGCGATCAATCGCACACCTTAGTTTTCGGACTTGGTGATGCAACAACTGTGGAGAAAGTACATATCCAATATGCCGATGGTTCGGAACAAACACTTGCTTCACCACAGATAAATACGACGCTTTTTGTGGAAGAAGTCATAGAAATAAGAGAAGAAGAAATCACAACGGATGAATAAATTGAACATCTGGTACTGGCTCGTTATTGTCACCGTTATCGCAAGTACAGGTACATTGGGCGAGTTATTGGGTTTTGCAAAATGCCCTCGCACAAGCGCTGGAATTCCGATGTGTTTTATCTCTTTGGGAATTTGTGTTTCTTTACTTTTGAGTAAATTTCTATTGCTTAGGAATGAAATTTAGATTTTTAAAGTGCATTTATAGTAACCAAATATTCAAACCTATAAAAGTCCTATAAAAATCACTCCAAGCTCTTAATATTCTTCGCCGTATTATAATTCAACAAAACCGTCATTTGCTCCGTAGCACGTTGGTTGAGTAGGCTGACGCGTTCGTCTTGTTCTAATCCTGCTTTAATATATTCTGCATTTAAATTTTCTAAATTGGAAAGTACCGTCAATTGCTCAATCGTAGCATGATCGCGGATATTTCCTTTTTTACCTTGATTTTCGACACGCCATTCTTTAGCCGTCATCCCGAATAAAGCAGTATTGAGTAAGTCCGCTTCATTGGCATAGAGGTAGCGTTTTCCGAGTTTATCCAATTTGGGTGGCAAAAGGAGTTGTACCGCATCGCTATGAAATTTATAATTAACCTTTGCCAACTCTCGCCGAACCGACCACTGCAATTGATGTTCGTGTTGTTCGCTTTCGATTTCTTTGAGGCGTTGAAATTCCTTGACGAGATACATCTGGAAAGGCGGCGATAACCAATAACAAAAACCCAGCGCAATATCTTTATGAGCATACGTCCCACCATATCGACCCGCCTTAGAGCGGATACCTATCGCTTTCGTCTCTGAGATCCATTTTTTTAAAGATAATACAAAGCGATTGTTACCTGCACTATTTTTAATCTTATCGAATTCGATAAGATTAAAATCTGGGTTGTGCATTTGTTCCCAAATCCCTAAAAACTCAATCGTATCCTTACCACGCGCCCAATTCATAATCATGACCGACGGATTATCTGGATTGAATTTTCGTGCAATATCCGTGAGGCAGAGATAATCCTTATCTTCTTCCGAAAACCATTGGATATCCGCATTCTGAACGCTTAGTATTTCTTTCTTTTTGCCCATATTTGCAAAGATAGCGTATGAGTGAATCAATGTAGAATGTAGAACCGATTTTACGTTCTAAACACCCCAAAACTATCCGCGCCTTTTATTTCTTGATTGTATAATACCGCCAAACTAAAGCCTAAATAATTACGTGTTTCGCGCGGATCAATGACACCATCATCCCAAAGTTCGGAAGTAGAATGCCAAGCAGAAGATTTAGATTCTGCTTCTGCAATGAGCATCATTTTTAGTTGTTCGCCGAGGGCTTCATCATATTCCTTGCCTTGCGATTTTGCGGAAGCGCGTTGCACGATTTCCATCACACCTGCCAATTGTTCCGAACCCATCACGCCTATTTTGGCATTCGGGTAGGTAAACAAAAAACGTGGATCATAGGAACGCCCATTCATGCCATAGTTTCCAGCACCGTAGGAATTTCCAATCATCAAGGTAATACTAGGCACTTCGCTATTAGAAACCGCATTGATAAGTTTCGCGCCATTTTTGATGATACCGCCTTCTTCGTATTCCTTCCCGACCATATAGCCTGTCGTGTTTTGGAGGAAAATAAGGGGGATATTATTTTTATTAGAAAGCTGAATAAACTGCGTTCCTTTATTGGCTGATTCCGAAAATATCACGCCATTATTGCCGATGATACCGACGGGATAGCCATGTATTTTTGCCCAGCCTGTCACGAGTGTATTCCCGTATTCCTTCTTAAATTCCGAAAACTCTGAACCATCTACAATACGGATAATCAATTCCCGAATATCGAAAGGTGTTTTGACATTGGCAGGTACTACACCTAGTATTTCTTCTGCATCGTAAAGCGGTTCTTTGATGTCGCCTATTGGCACAAAATGCGGCTTCGAGACAGCTACTATTTCCATGATTTCACGCGCGATACGGATGCCATCCAATTCATCTTCTGCCAAATAATCCGAAACACCCGAAACACGACTGTGCATCTCTGCGCCACCGAGTTCTTCATCTGTCGATTCTTCATTAGTAGCCATTTTCACAAGCGGCGGCCCAGCTAAAAAGACCTTAGCCGAATTCTTCTGAAAAATAGAAAAATCGGACATTCCTGGAATATATGCCCCGCCCGCAGTAGCATTTCCGAAGACGACCGAAATCGTTGGAATCCCCATTTTAGAGCGTCGAGTAATTTCCTTAAAAGACGCGCCACCATAATTAAAAATCTTAGCTTGATCGGGCAAATTCGCACCACCACTCTCTACTAGATTTATGCTTGGCAGACGGTTTTCGCGGGCAATATCTCCAATTCGTAAGCCTTTGAAAGCCGTTGCCCAATCTATTGAGCCGCCCTTTCGTGTACCTACATTGGAACTCACCATGCACAATTTCCCAGCCACTAGCCCGATGCCTGATACATTCGTGCCGCCTGCACCAAAGCCACCTTTTCGTTCCATACCTGCTAGTGGTAGCAGTTCTAAGAAAGGACTATCCTTATCTAACACCAATTCGATGCGCTCTCGTGCCAGCAATTTATTCCGCTTTCTGGCCCGCTCGATATGTTTCTCTCTGCCTTGGGAGCGACTTGCCTCCAAATGCTTCTTTAGCGTATCCACAAACGCAAGCATTTCTTCGTGGTTTTGTTTGAATTGCTTGGTATTTGTATTTACCTTGGATTTTAAAATTTGCATTTATATGATGAGTTCATTTCCTTTAGTGAAAGGGCAAAAATAAGCTAATCCAAAACGAGGTGTTATGTTGCTTCCGTTTAACTACACTATTATTATAGTTTGGATTAGATTATTTTTGAAG
>CALGLY010000035.1 GCA_937959095.1 uncultured Saprospiraceae bacterium | reverse complement strand
GTATGGGGACACAGCTTGAAGAGCCCGCTGCGGAGGATGGCATAAAGTATCTAGACAAGAGCGGCTGGAATAGAGGAAAACACGCTTATTAGAAGAATTTCGATGTAGAATGCAGAAATAGAAATTTTACATTCTACATCGAAACTACTCCAATTAGAATTCTTTCACTCTGTCTTCCGACTTCTTCACGATCTCTTCTTGCTTCTCAATTTCTTCGTTTTTCTTTGCTTGATCTACATCGTTTTGCTTGATATTTGATTCCATTTCTGCAATCATTTTCTTAGCATCTTCGATTTTCTTTTCGTAAGATGATTTATTACTCTCTAATTTAGACAATTCTTTTTCAAGCGATTTCAATGTTTTTTCGTCTGCCTTCAGTTGGTCTTCTGCTACGGATTTTCCTACTTCCGCAGCATATTCCTCTAGCATTTTCACCGCAGAGCCAAAACCTTGCCGATGGTCTTGTGAATTTAAATACGTGCCGCCTAAGTCGAACCAAATTGTAGCGACCGAGCCTTCGCCCGAATCATCGAATGTAGCGTAAACATCCACAGAATTATCACTCACATCGAGTAAGCGTGCATCGTCGCTTAGTAACTCATCGCTCCCCTTTACTCTCTTTGTTTTCGTTTTGAATGATTTCGCATAGGATTTCCAAACGGCCGCTGCTTTTTTAGCACTTGCATTCGATAAAGTTAATGCAATACCATTATTAACGCCCTGATTCATCGCCATTTCTTCCTCCTGCACCCTAACACTCATACTCTTAGAGATGATTAATTCTTGTGCGCCAAATGACTTGGCATCTACCATCAATTCTTGCACTTTCTCGTCGCTTAAGCCTTTGATACTCTCCTCTGCCTCTTCCACTTGCGTTGCAGTTTGGGTAGTCTCCTCGTAATTTTCGGGTATTTTTGTTTCTTGCTGTGCGTTTTGTGTTGTCTGTTCTTTTGCCTGCTCTTCCGCTTCTTGTTCTGTTTCTTGAGCAGAAAGTGTAAATACAGCAAATCCTAAAATAAATACTAAGAATAACCTTTTCATAGTTGATGATTTTAGTGAAAATTTCAAGTACAAAATCAAAGTTTATTTTCAGCTTGCCGGCATGAATATATACTCTTTTATACTTTACTATAAGGGCTTTGGGCGAATCTGCCTGCTTGCGCAAGGACGGACTATTTGCCAAAAAACCACTATAAAGACAGCATTAGTCTACTAAGGTTGCTTCTTTGTGTACGAGCATCGGCAGATAAACCACCACCTTTGTACCAAGTGCTTGTCCTGTTTTTTGATATTTCAAATCAATAATTTCTACGGTTGCCTTAGTGTCAAATAGTTTGTTTGTAATGGCGATGCGGTCTTGCGTAATCTCCATCCCTACGGACTTATGACGCGTGGCAGTTCGTGTTCTTATTTGCGCTGCCTTGCCTCGTCCTATGCCATTATCTTCTATAATAAAGTAGATTCCTTTCTTATCTGCATCAGGGTAGATGTCAATCGTGAGTTGTCTGCCGCCCTCTTCTTTGTGCATCAGCCCGTGCCAAATTGCGTTTTCGACATAAGGTTGCAAAATCATAGGCGGTATATCCACTTCATCTGGATTGATTGCTTCATCTACCTGAATCGTGTAATCGAATTTTTTATTGAAACGAAAGTTCTCCATTTCTATATAAAGCTGCAAGGCACTTAGCTCTTCACTTAGCTTTACTACAGAGACTTTGCTATTGCTCAAAATAAGACGAATAAGCCGCGCAAACTTCGTAAGATAACGCGATGCCGTTCGTGCATCATTCTGAACCATGTACAATTTAATGGAATTTAACACATTAAACAAAAAATGAGGATTCATTTGTGCTCTTAGTGCTGTCATTTCCACTTCTGCTATTTTTTTCTCGAAATCTGCTTCCAATTGCGACTTGATGATACTATTCTTTTCTTCTAATAGTTTCTCGTAATTAAACTGCTTTATCTCAAAATGAAACTGATAAAAAGCAATTAAAAAGACAGTAATCATCAAGGCCCAACACTCAAACAAAGAGGATAAAATTTCCATCCATCCACTCGAAAATTGTACGTAAATAACACCTAGCGTCACTATACTCAAGGCTATAATATTTAGCCAAAGACTCTCTCGGCGTGGAAGCTTGAAGCCTAAATTAATAATAATACTGAAAACAGCCAAAGTTGTGATGCTTCCTGATCTGTTGAGCGCAATTAAAGCCATTGGGAGCAAGGAAAAAGTCATTACTGCAATGGCAAAATAGACAATAATGCGTTTGTTTTTATAAATACTAGAAAGTGCATTTTGAGGGTTTTCTTGAATAAAAAAAGCAGGAATAAGAAGCAGGGCTAGTATGGAATTGGCAATGAAAGGCACATAATTAACGGTAATGGAACCAAGTCGATCCGAAATAATGAGCATAAAGAATAATAAACCACCGACCACGCTGATTAAGTAAGCACGCTCTAAGTTATTGGCATGCAATTTTTCATAAAATTCTTCTTCGTACCGCTCCTCTATCCTATATCGAAATCGCTCAATGATTTGTTTAAACATGTTCTTGACGCTTAGTCAAAAAAATAATTGACTCTTTAGGAGGTCTACCTAGTTTTTCACACGAACAGGACTTTGGAAGAGTTGTAAAAGCATATCTTTTTTAGCTCTCGATACTTTCACGCGTTCATCATTGCTCATGATTAAGTAGCCGCCGTCAGACTTTACATAGTTCTTTATCTCATTCAAATTGACAAGAAAAGAATTATGAACTCTAAAGAAATGATAATTTCCGAGAACTGCTTCGGTTTCCTTCAAGGTTTTGGAAATAAAGAGGTTTTTTTCTCCTTTCAGAATGATTTTTGAGTAATTATTATCCGATTGGCAATAAACGATTCTATCCACTTCCACAAAAACTAAGCCCTCAAAAGTAGGTAAGGCAATTTTTCGAATCACTTGTTGGCGCGGATCACTGCTATCGCTACTTATCTTTGTTGGTACGTGTTGTTTCTTATCTTTTACCTTTGCCACAGCCGTTCTCAACTCATCTTCATCTATTGGCTTCAGCAAATAATCTATGGCATTCGTCTTAAAAGCTTTTACTGCATATTCGTCATAGGCAGTAGTAAATACCACATCAAATTTTATATCTGGCACCAGCTCCAACAATTCGAAGCCATTCATATAAGGCATATCTACATCCAAAAATACAATATCTGGCTGGTGCTTTTGGATGGCTTTCAGTCCCTCTTTTCCCGAATTACAAAGTTCTACTATTTCCACATCTGGACAAGAGTTTTGCAATTCCCACTCTAGCATTTTTAGACAATTTGGCTCATCATCTACCAAGATAGCTTTTAGCATAATTTGTTTTTGTTTTTTACTAGAAAGGATTCAATGTAGAATACAGAACCCTTAGCCACTAAAGTAATATAATTTTAAGCATATATCAACGCTAAGTGAGTGAATCGCGCGTTATACTGTGTAATTGCAATTTTTAAGCCTACATTTGGGCTTCTTAAAGAAGCTACTATATACGATTTAACAAAGGATGATAAAAGCACAAAACATTAAAAAATCCTACGGGGAGCTACAAGTATTAAAAGGTGTAGACTTAGAGATTCAAAAAGGAGAAATCATTTCTATTGTCGGCAAATCAGGTGCTGGTAAGAGTACCCTACTCCATATCCTTGGCACACTTGATTTGGCAGATAGCGGCACTTTGGAGATTAATGGGCAAAGCGTC
>CALGLY010000034.1 GCA_937959095.1 uncultured Saprospiraceae bacterium | reverse complement strand
AAGTCAAAATCGTAATATGTAAATGACTGATAAAGTCATCATTTTTTTCAAAAAATCGATTTTGTAATTGTAAAAAACTTCAATTTTTGAATTTTATCAATGAGTTACATATTATAAAAACGACTTTTCGTTCGCCCTATTTCTTCTAATAAGTTTTCAAAACCCTGTCTGCCGTCAGGCAGGCGCATCTAGCCTAGCTAAATAAGGCTTTTTTAAAGCTTATTAGAAGGAAAAAGGGCAGCATAAAATGTGCAATTTATCATTGGGAGTTGCCTTGTATGAATTAGACTTACTTGTAAACAAGTCTAGTTAATGGACTCAATTGAATACAACTACTTAAAGTTATTCTTTTAGAACATCTTTATTAACTATTACAAAAAGACAGAAAATTAATGAGTTAGTTGCTTGAAAAGGAGGCTTTTAATAGAAGATTAACGGGCGTTAAATTTGGTCAAAGTAGTGTTAAAAAACAGAAAAAAGTAAATACTAGGCATTTTTATTTGGTACGATAAAATTAGAAATGTAATTTTGTATTGTAAAAATTTGTAATCTATCTAATTTTTTCAACTATATTTTTATTTTTGATATACTAAAAAGGTATATTTCGCAGTTTTACTTGCTCAAAATAGATGGGTGAAAATATACTTTTTATAGTAGAATTATACAAAACAGTATCCAAATTTAGTTCTATCTTTAATAGTAAGGTATAACTTTGGAAGTACTCCACCATTTGCTTTTCTTGAACTCATTTTCATCCTTCTCAACAAGTTACATACACTTATTTATACGGTCACTTTCAAGAAGTGGTAAGTTGATTTTTTGAGGAAAAAGAAATTAAGGTTTCTATTCTTTAAAAAATTGTATTACCGCCTTTATAGAAATGAGGTATACAAAACACATATACATTACGCTCTATTACTTTTTATTCTGGCAAGGCAAGAATGAACACTTTTTATAGTCCGATAAAACGAATTTAAACAACTATCAGATTTCACGAAGTCAGAATGAAACAATCAGATCTAATAATGTGGGTTTTTATCTTAGCTCATTCCCTAGTGATAATTTAAATAAATAGTCATGTTTTTTACATGACATCTGTTGAACATCTAAAGCTTGCAATCACAGAAAAGCTTTAACAAACAAAATTGAATTACGTTTTCAATTCCTATTTCGTTTGTATTCAAAGTTGCAAGCTATAGAATAAAATTTTGCTTACTGCTTGTATTATCTAGCAGTCTATTTTTGTTATCGCTATTATTCTAGCAATTTAGTGCCGTAGATTTTTAAATTAAAAGACCCATGAGTAAGTCGTTACACTTATCTAATTTAGCCCTGCTATTAAGTGTGCTCGTATGCGTAACACAATCCGTTCAAGCACAATGTACTGACCCGAATTCGACAGCAATTTTTCTGTTTAGTTCTGGAAATGACACCATTTTTGTTGATGATGGATGCCTTGGTACTGTTGATTTCGGAAACCCATTTATCGAACCCACCTTTGCAGGACAAGTAATTGATTTTGCCGCTTCTGGCGTTGACTTAGAACTCACTACAGCATCAGAAAATGCCATGCTGAATGCTGGAGAGCAAGTTACCGTCTACTATGTAGGCGTGGAAGGCGCACCAGATTTTCGGCGCGATACCTTTTGCTATACCATTGATATTGTAGATAATATACCACCCCAGTTTCAGGAGACTCCTATAAATGATACAGTCTGTATCAATAATATTCCTCCGCCTATGATAGTAAATGTGGTGGAGAATTGCATTTTTAGCCTAGATAGTATAAAAGTAACGGATGATACGATGGATACGGATGGCTTCTGTAATGGGGGCATGATTCGTCGTACTTGGAGTGCTACAGACTTAGCTGGTAATAGGGGAACTATGACACAGCTTCTTTTTGTGGAGGCAAGTCCAGCAGCATTGCTCGAAGGATATAATCCATTACCAGGAGTAGGTTATTGTGGGGATGGCAACTATACAGTATGGGTAGATAGTATAGTAGGACAGGTTGAGCAACGATTAGAAAATGCCTGTGGTGTAGAGCGTATCATACCAATTGGACCACCCGATTTTCCTGATTGTGGTTTCCTTACGCTCAAGGTGGAAGTAGAGGATGTTTGTGGAAATGTCAGTGAAGTGTTGATTCCTTACACTAACATGGATACAATAGGGCCTGTTTTTACCGTGCCTCCTATGGATCGAATTTTATCTGTATGTTCTATAACAGATATAGATACCTCCTATGTGGAAGTAAGTGACAATTGTGAAGCACCAGAGGAGATTACCTTAGCTTTTTCACAGGACATAAATCCAACAGGAAGTGCTTGTGGAGAAATTATAGTTACTCGAAATTGGATTGCTACGGATGGCTGCGGAAACTCCACAAGAGCCTCCAATATCATAACGATTAGAGATACTATTCCCCCTGAATTTGATGTGCCTGCAGATGCCTTCTATGACTGTGGTGGTGCATTGGAAGACATAAGTAATCCTGCTATTACAGGCAGACCGACGAATTTGGTAGATAATTGTAGCTCAAATCCAACTATAATGAATTTCGATACGGTTATCGGACAAGGTGGATTTATAGAAATTCATAGAACTTGGGTGGCAGAAGATAGATGTGGCAATCAACAAGAGAAGCTACAAATCATTCAATTTTTTGATACGATTGCGCCGACTTTTGATATTCGGTTTAGAGTGCTAGATGTGAGTTGTGAAGAGTTGTATGATTTGGATGTTACAGGTAGACCAGAAATGATTTTTGAACAATGTAGTGCTGAAGAAGATCTTCGTATTGAGTATGTAGATACAGGCTCTTCTGGGAATTGTGAAGGCGGAGGATCTATTATACGTACTTGGTATGTAACAGATGCTGCTGGCAAAACCAATGAAATTTCGCAAGAATTACGAATTGAAGATAACCTTGGCCCTGAATTTACAATAGAAGCCAGCGATGAAATAATTAATTGCTCGGATACCATCAATGTACTTACTGCTTTCCAAGAGTGGGTAGATCGTATGGGCGGTGCAATGGCTACGGATAACTGTACGAGTGATTCGAGTTTGATTTGGAGTGCATTCAATGAAGGAACAAATTTATTGCCTAGTTTGGCAGCGCCTATATGTGGAGACTCCTTAGGTATTTATCGCACACAGGCTGTTGATTTTATTGTAGAAGATTTATGTGGAAACACCAGTGTGTCTACTGCTTCCTTTAGTATTATGGATACTACCCCACCAGTATTTGGCTACTGTCCCCCTGATACTACTTTGCTATCAGTAAATGGAAGTTGCTCTGCCAACTTTATGCTTGTTCCACCACGGGTGGTAGAAAATTGCGGAGCAGATCAAGGACTATTTACAGGTACTGTTACAGCAGCTATTTCTTCTGATATGCCAGGCAATAAAGATGTGCCTGTAAATGAAGTACAGCTGAGCTTCGATTATATGCCATCAAGAGATTTTCCGCTTGGAAATGTGTCGCTATCCTTAGAGTTATTCAATGTAGATGCCGATCATCCTTCCGAGTATTTCTTCGTGTATTTAGAAAATGGTAGACGAATTGGTCGAACCTCTTCTACTCCTCGATGCGGCAATTCGTTTGGTCCCGACGTGTTTACGGGTATCACTGCAGAGGAGATGATTCAAGCGGCAGGAACGAATAATAAAATCACTTTTTTCTTAAGACCTCATATACCTACTAACCAAGCACCAGAATTTGCTATTAGTGACATATGTGGGAATAGTACTGTAGAAGCAACGCTTATTTTCGATACTGCTACACCAACAAATATGACCTATTGGTACACAATCAATTCTGGCATTCGATTTTTATACGACCCGCATACACCTGTTATCCGACAACTAGAGGCAGGCATGAATACCATAACCTATGAGGCAATGGATTGTGCAGGAAATCTTGCAGCCTGTTCTTATACCGTGAATGTGACGGATGACCAAGCGCCAGGCATTACTTGCCCAGCGGATGTAGTAATAGAGCATGATTCTATGGCTTGCACGGCTTCCTATATCTTGCCCTTGCCCGAAATCGTGACAGACAATTGTATTTTTGGGAATTCTTCTAGCATTACCATGCCAAGCGATTCTTCAGCCGCTTTACTCACCTTCACGCCTTCGCCAGACCTAGGTGATTTCTTAGTAAATGATGTCGTTTTAAATTTTGATAATGTCAATAATAGCACGCTTAATGATGTATCTCTCGTTATTTCGATACGCGGAGATGTGGATGGCGATTTAGCTTATTTTGAAATAGAAGGTGAAGATGGCTCTTTACTAAGTACTACACGCTTAGGACAAGTGAATGTAACGGAAGGCGATTGCGACAATTTTAGCGAAACCTTTATTAGTATCCCTGCGGCAGATTATAATACATGGGCTACAGATGGGCAACTCACCATCACAGCACGTGCTAATACAAATATTCCAATTCCACCAGGCGGGCCTGGTGATGGCTTCAATGCTTGCGATGACTCACTCGTGAATGTGGAAGGCGATAATGACGGCACAAGTATGTTATTTGGAACATTGAGTTTCAATGAAGTAGCCTATTCTTATTATACAGAAGGGGCAACTACTACTACGCTTATGCTAGTAGATGATAGTGTATCACAACCTGTAGTCGATTTCAATATTGGAGTTACGGAAGTCTTCTATATCATCGAGGATAGTAATATGAATAGCGATACATGTTCATTTACCGTCACGGTAGAAGATAATCAAGACCCAATCGCAAGTTGCGTAGAAACGACAACGATTTTTATAAACCCAGCAGGTTTTGCAATGGATACGCTTGATGTAGCGGAAATAAATCTAAATAGTACAGATAATTGCCTCCTTGACACCATGTTTGTATCTCCGAATATCTTTAGCTGTGATGCCACAAGCGAAGAGTTTCAGGATATTACACTTACGGTAATAGATGGCTTTGGCAATTCGGCTACCTGCGTCACGCCTGTGCGCGTAGTAACAGAATCGCCTGAACCGAATTTTTTCATAGCACCTTGCGGAGGAGATAGCTTATATTTATATGCTAGTCCGCCTGCTGCACCTATGGGAGTTGCTTATACCTATGCATGGACTGGCCCGAATGATTTTGCTTCTAATGTACCAAATCCGATCATTCCAAATCCAGATGAAAATAATGAAGGTTCCTATATAGTAACAATAAGAGGGACTACAAACTGTACGGCATCGGGTACAGTAGAAGTAGATATTAGCGGAGATATGATTCGTCCTAGCATGAATGTACCTGCAAGTATTTGTTTAGGAGATGATTTGCAGTTAAGCGCCGATTTTGAATTTTCAGCAGGAAGTGATTATCGTTGGTATGAAGTTACACCAGAAGGAAATATTTTACGTGGTACTAACTCTGCACCTGCGCTTGTTATTGGTGGTATTACAGAACCCGGTATTAGAACCTATTTCTTAGAAATACGAGTAGACGGTTGTACTTCCAATCCTTCGGAGCCCGTATCTGTAGAAATAATACAAGTGCCAGAGGCAGTTATTATAATTAATGAAACAGAACTTTGCGAAGGAACGAACATTCAACTAAGTACGAATGCAGAAGCTCCAGATCTAGTGTATGAATGGAAAGGACCAAATGGATTTACATCTGATTTGCAAAATCCATCGGCTATAGAAGATATAAGCTCGCTAGATGCAGGAATTTATTATTTAGAACTTAGTAGAGAAGGCTGTAGCTCACAACGAGATAGTATTATTATAGATGTGAAGGCAAGTCCTGCGCGTCCCATTCTGTCTCATAATGGGCCAGTCTGCGAAGGGGAAGAACTCGTTTTAACAGTGAATGATTCAACAGGAACTTTTTATCATTGGTTGCGTCCAAATAATAATTCTGAACAAGTTACATTTGAAAATTCTCTTCCCCTTGAGAATGCTGATTTAATACATGACGGAGAATGGCGTATTTATATTGAAAGAG
>CALGLY010000033.1 GCA_937959095.1 uncultured Saprospiraceae bacterium | reverse complement strand
AGCAATACCGATACTACGAAGAGCACCAAACTCACCGTCCATAAGGTCATACCTGCGCCCGAACCAGAGGAGGCTTCGGGTAAGGCACTCAATGGCGGATAAGCCGTCCAGCCACCCGAGAATGGACCAGTACTTAGGAATAAAGAATAAAACATAACCACACTGGATAGGAAAAAGAACCAGTAGGAAAGCATATTCAGTAGCGGCGAAGCCATATCGCGCGCTCCTAATTGCAATGGAATAAGTAAATTAGAGAATGTTCCACTCAAGCCTGCTGTCAATACAAAGAATACGATAATCGTACCGTGCATCGTCACTAAGGCATAGTAGAATTGTGGATCTAATGAACCAACTCCTGCATCATTGATATTAATCCATCTACCTAAGAAGGTTTGTAGCCATGCCATATCTTCAGCAGGAAAACCCAATTGCAAACGGAATACCAATGACATCAAGCCACCAATAATTGCCCAAAGCATCCCTGTGATAAGGAACTGTCGTGCAATAATCTTGTGATCTTGACTAAAAATGTAAGTGGTTATAAAATTCGATTGATACTTGTCATCATCGTGATGCTCATGAAAATGGTCATCAAACCCAATATCTTGTATCAACTCGTCCTCTCTTGTTTTTACTAAAACTTCAGCCATCGGTCTATTTTTTAGATATGTGACTATCAGATATGAGATATGAGACTTTTTTCTACTAAAATTTTCAAAGAAAATTTTAGCCTTGTCTCACTTCTCATATCTATAAATCTAAAATCTTGTTTATTGTTTAGTGATCTGGAATTCTGTTCTACGGTTTTGTGCGCGTCCTTCTGGTGTATCGTTGGTTTCTACTGGTCTTCTTGGACCATAACCAACTGCTGTCAAACGCTCTGGATTTACTTTTCCTTGACGAAGTAAGTACTCATATACACTAGCGGCACGTTGCTCCGATAGGGATTCGTTTAAGTCTAAACTTCCTACATTATCCGTATGTCCTGCCAACTCAATTTCTGCCGCAGGGTATTTCTTCAAGAAGTCAATTACGTTTGTTAATTCGTATTTTGAATTCGCAGTCAGTCTTGCTGAACCCGTTTCAAAGTTTACGTAATCTAACCGTACAATCTTCAAAGAGTCTACATCTGCTGCTAAAGCAGATTCTACTTTTGTATTAAAATCTGCTCTACGCTCTCTTACTTCGTAAGGCAATACTTGACCCAAAAATGGATCTTCATCTGTTCCACGAATCGTAGATTTGTAAGTAGATGTTTGCTCTCCTAACCATTTGCGATACTCTGCTTCGCTCACGATCTTCACGATACGGCGCATACTAAAGTGTGATTTCCCACACAATTCAGCACAAGCTAATTCGTATTCGAACGTTTCCCATAACATCTTCTCTGGAGTATCTGGGTCAGGTGTATTATATTCAGGCGTATCTTTCAGACGCGCTCTATATTCTTCTGTTGTTACTTCAGGTGTGAATACGAAATAGGTTGGAATACCAGGAATCGCATCCATTTTCACACGGAAGTGTGGTAAATAGAAATTATGCAATACATCCTTTGCTGTGATACGTACCCGAACTGGTGTACCTACTGGCAAATAGATTTCTGTAGGCATAAAATCATCAAGATTTTTCTCATCTGTCCAATCTTGCCCTAATGAATTCACCCCTGGCTTGATTAAACGGAAGTCTTTCTTACCGATTTTTCCATCTGCCCCAGGGTAACGAATATCCCAAGCAAATTGATAACCCGTTGCTTCTATCTCTAAATACTCATTGGTATCTTTTTCTGGAACAAGCACCGCTTTCGCTTCCATTGGCATATCTGCCATTACTTCATTCCATACATCTAAACCCGATACTACTAAGAAGGTCATCACGACTGCTGGAATAGCTGTCCAGATTACCTCTAGTGTATTATCGTGGGAGATAAAAGATGCTTGCCCGTCTTTGGTGCCTTGATATTTATACGCAAACCAAAATAAAGCGATTTGTGTCAAAATAAATACAATACCTGTGAAGAACAAGGTAATATTAAACAGCCAATCAAGCTTCAAGCCATGCGCCGAAGCTGAAGTATGCGGGCCGTAGCCTAGCATATAGTTACTATAATAGATAGCTGAAACTACGCAACCAACTAAGAATAGTACCATGAAGACCATACCGAAAGAGGCACTGCGTCTATTCGTCTGCAACTGGACTTCCTCCTCACCACGAATCTTAGCTGCCAGTTCCGTCAAACGTCCAATTTGAACGGTAATAACTGCCAAGAGTGCTAAACAGGCTGCTATGATTAAAACTGTCATTGTTATATATTTTATCAGTAAGGAAGATGATTAAAAACTAAATGATCTTCCTACTTTCAGAACTTTCAATTTTTACAATACAAAGATACTATCTGAAATAGTCTAATTAATAAGCCAATTGTCAGCTTTCTTATTTAGAATATTTCTGAATAAGGAGGCTCGATGTGATGATGCACACTTTCCTCTGCATACGGATCATTTTTAGCGACTAGTGGCACACGTGCCAAATGCGTCAATGTCACGAATAAAAACAAGGAAAGAAAGCCTATAAATGTTCCCAAATCCAAAAGACCTGGGTAATGAAATCCTGCTAACATTGCCGAACCATGCTCTGCTGCATGTCCTATCGCTTCTGCTGCACCATGTCCGTGATCGGCTGCGTGTTCTGCTCCATGATGTCCGTGTCCCATTGCTGCATGTGCTGTGTGCATAGCACCTGGCTTAATCATCAAGAAGTAATCGAGCCAGTGACCGAAAATCAATACGATACATACGAAAGCCATAGAACCAACTTTACGCTTTGTATCATTACGCATCAAAATAAAGAAGGGTAACAGAAAATTGATGATTAAGTTCCCGAAGAATAATAATGGAAATTCATCGCGGCGTGTTTGGAAATAAACCGTTTCTTCCCCTACGTTCGCATACCAAATCAACATGAATTGATCGAACCATAGGTACGTCCAGAATACACTAAAGGCAAATACATATTTCCCTAAATCGTGTAAGTGACTGGTATTAATTTTAGGATAGTATCCTCTTCCTTTTAGGAAAATCAATAATAGCACCGTGATACATAAAGCCGTCACGAACCAACTTACGGCTGCATACCATGCAAAAAGCGTACTGTACCAGTGTGCATCAATAGACATGATCCATTGCCAAATCACTAAAGCACTCGTAAAACCTGCAATCGGTAAAAACGCTGCTGCAATCGTGATTTGCTTTCTATGCTCTCCATTATTGATAGAAGGATTATTATCCTGCTTAATAGATAAGGCACGGAAGCGATTAGCCAAGAACCACCATAGGAATACCACGCCTACAGAGGCAATCGTGTACCACATCGGGTTGATGAAGCTGCTTTTGTGTTGTAGAATTTCGTCTTTTGCTACCTCACTAGCATCTGCCCAGTGATAAAGGTGATGCCAACCGAAGTACACACCCAATACCACAGGAATCATTAGTACTAAACCTACAATCATAAACTGCGACATGGCTTCCCACACGCGCTTGAAGTAAGTGTACCAACCTGCTTGCGCTACCAAAAAGGCAGACAAGGTAAACATAGACATAAGGGATACCCCTGTCAGAAAAGAAGCATTGTGCAAATAATTCGTCCAGAAACGAGTATGCAACGCATCATCCGTAAAATACGTTAGTAACAGGCACACTACTCCGAGAACGATTCCTCCAAGTAATACTGATTTGTGCCTTGACTCAAACTTAAAATTGTCCATTACTATATTTTATAGGTAACTTGTACCAATTTTTTCCTAAAGACGGTAGACGGCTGACGGTCGCCCTGCGGGCATGACGGTAGACGGCTGACCTAAACTAATTTAATGATGTCCGTCGTCGTGTCCATGATCTGTATCATGTCCATCGTGTGAGTGATCGTCGGCGTGATGTTCGCCATCTGCACTATGCTCATGTCCGTGACCACCATCATGTGTTTCTTCCTTCTGCATCACTTCTTGCTTTGCAGCTATCCATTTTGAAGCAGGTGTTGCATAGCTATTTAGTGTATTCGCTTCTGCACTATAAGTTGCTTTTTGCTCCTTTGCTTGCATCGAACGAATATAGTGAATCACATTCCAACGCTCATCGTAGCTCAACTTATCTTTATACGATCCCATTACGTTTTTACCGTACATGATAGCATGGTAGTAGCGTCCTGGTGAAGCTGCTGTAAATTCAGCATTCAATAAGTTGGCAGGAGCAGCAGGATAGATACCACTTGCGTAGATACCATCTTTGAACTGTCCGCCAGAACCGTGACAAACGCCACAGAATATATTATATAATTCCTTTCCTTCTGCCAAACCAGCAGCCGTAATAGGAAGTGGATTTGTAGCCATATCTGACATTGCACGCGCTCGTTCTTCCTCTGTATCTTCGTAGTGATAAGGCGCACTTGCATTCACCGTAGAAATTTGGATAGCATTATGCGTATTCTCATCGCTTGCCATCTTCCCTCTTGGCACCGTTCCTTTTATCGCTGCCCGTGGTGTAGATATTTCTTTTAGAGATATTACACTCTCTTTTTCCCATGTATTCAATGAATAATCATTCAATACATTGGCTTCCATCGCGATGGAGTGTGCCATGTCTGGCATATACTCGCGCCCTGTGCGGTTTCCATCTGCATTGCTACAAGAGTACAACACAAATGCTAATGCAAAGACGTATAATATGTTTCTTAACTTCTTCATTATCTTGGTAATTAATAATGAATAATTAATAATGAATGATTTGAGATTCCCCAAAAGCCATTATTAATTATTAATTGTCAATTATTAATTTCATTATCTAACTGGCAATACTTTTGTATTCACCTCTGATGCGCCTGTATTGCTAAAGAATTTCTTTAAGCCATCCAATTGCTCCTCCGATGCACCTGCTACATCAAAAGCGATGCAAAATTTATCATCTGTAATACGGTCATCCAACACAGGATTAGTAATACCTGGGCCTTGTCCGTTTACGATGTAGAAGGAAACCACCATACCAATAGAAGCAAACAATACTGTAAGCTCAAAAGTAATAGGAATGAAGGCAGGCACCGACCAATACGGCTTTCCCCCGAATATAATCGGCCAATCGCGCGTAAAAATCCATGACATGGATAGAAAGGCAGTTAATGTACCTATCAATCCATACACAAAACCTGCAATGTGTAGGCGCGATTCTGCTAATCCTAATTTAGGATCCAACCCGTGTACTGGAAATGGTGTGAACACATCCCAAATATCGATATGTGCTGCCTTCGCTGCATCTACCGCACGGAGCAAAATCTCCTCATCATTATATAGACCGTATAGTATTTCCTTGTTAGTCATATTTTGTATGAGTACAAAAATATTTTTTCATTCTAGTTTCGAGATTTTGTTTGAACTACTCGATTTTTCAACCGTCGTATTTCAAACAAAATCTCGAAATGGAAAAAATATTTTTTTAACATTTATAAAACTGACAATGTACAATCTCTATTAATTATCAATTGTCCATTGTTAATTATCAATTTTTAGTGCGCTGCTGTCTTATGCTCATCATGCGCATGATGATGATGCTTCGCGTTTGGACCAGTATATTGATCGCCTGCTGTTTTCAAGATACTCTTTACTTCGGCAATAGCGATTACTGGCGCAACACGACAGAAGACTAAGAACAAAGTGAAGAACAAACCTAGTGTGCCTGCGAAAATTCCAATCTCTACCCAAGTTGGTGTATAGTAACTCCAGCTTGAAGGAAGATAATCACGTGCTAAAGTCGTTGCGATAATCACGAAACGCTCGAACCACATCCCGATATTGATAAAGATGGACATGAAGAACGTAACGGTAATATTTCGACGCATTTTTCTTGACCAGAAAAGCTGTGGCGAAAGTACATTACAACTCATCATACCGATATACGACCAATAATAAGGCCCGAATACACGGTTGTAGAATGCCCATTGCTCTGGTAGATAACCTGAATACCATGCTACGAATAGCTCAGTCAAGTAGGCTACCCCTACGATAGTACCTGTTACAAGGATTACCGTATTCATAGATTCGATATGCGCGATGGTGATATAGTCTTGCAGCTTGAAAAGCTTTCTCACGACTAACATCAGCGTCAGTACCATAGCGAAACCAGAGAAGATTGCCCCTGCTACGAAATAAGGAGGGAATATAGTGGTATGCCATCCTGGAATTACAGAAGTGGCGAAATCAAAACTTACAATGGTGTGTACCGAAAGTACAAGTGGCGTTGCCAAACCTGCCAATACAAGGGAAAGTGATTCCCAACGTTGCCAGTGCTTCGCTGAACCTGTCCAACCGAAAGATAATACGTTATATACTTTCTTACGGAAACCCTTTGCACGGTCACGTACGGTAGCGAAATCAGGTACTAGACCTGTATACCAGAACAGTAAAGATACTGTCAAGTAAGTACTAATCGCGAATACGTCCCAGAGGAGTGGTGAGTTGAAGTTCACCCACAGCGGCCCACGTGTATTGGGATATGGAAAGATGAAAAAACCAAGCCATAAACGTCCCATGTGTATCAAGGGGAATTGCCCTGCACACATTACGGCGAAAATAGTCATTGCTTCTGCGGCTCGATTCACGCCTGTCCGCCATTTCTGTCGGAAAAGTAAGAGAATCGCGGAAATCAGCGTCCCCGCATGCCCGATACCTACCCACCATACGAAGTTGGTAATATCCCAACCCCATCCGACAGTTCTGTTCAAATCCCAAGTACCAATACCGAACCAAATTGTCCAAAGTACACAGAATACATAAAACGCCAAGAAAGAGGCAGATATGATGAACCCTATAACCCACGGCACACTAGGTGCGCGCTCCGTAGGGGCACATATATCTTCTGTTATATCATGGTAGGTTTTCCCACCATTAATAAGCGGTTCCCGAATAACTGCTATTGGTGCGCTCATGCTTAGTAATTTGTTTTTTAAGTTTTTTGCTTTTAGGTCAATTATGAAATTAAAAAGAATACTCCCTTATGGTCGCTTTTCTTTTTAATTTCTAATTGACGGCAAAAATCCTCAAAAAACGGTTTATTCTTTATGAAAAGATTAAATCAATTAAAATCAGTCACGAATATTTCTATCCGTGCGAATGGTCATCGTGTCCATGCCCATCATCATGACCATGATTATCGTGACCGCCTTCATAGAGGCTTGCTAATTGTGGCTTATTCACCACTTTAGCAGTATATTGAACAGAAGGGCGAACATTCGTTTGCTCTAATACAATATAATTCAAGTCCGACTTAAACTTCTTGCTTACTGCACTATTCGGATCATTTCTGTCACCGAATGTAATAGCACCTGTTGGGCAAGCTGTTTGACAAGCAGAACGTACATCCGCATCTTTCAAGCGACGACCTTCGCGCTTTGCAGTCAATTTACCCTCTTGGATACGTTGTACGCAGAAGCTACATTTTTCCATCACCCCGCGGGAACGAACCGTTACGTCAGGGTTCAAGACCATACGAGTTAAGTTATCTGCACCGAATGGTATTTCTTCGCCGTTGATAGTTGGCTCATTCGCTACAAACAAGTCACCAGTTGTATAATCTAACCAGTTGAAACGACGCACTTTGTAAGGGCAGTTATTCGCGCAATAACGCGTACCGATACAACGATTGTAAGCCATTTGGTTCAGTCCTTCCGACGAGTGCGGTGTTGCTGCTACTGGACATACGTTTTCACAAGGCGCATTATCACAGTGCTGGCACATCATTGGCTGATATACCACGTTTGGATTTTCATAATCGCCATAGAAATAGCGGTCAATTCGCATCCAAGCCATCTCGTGGTGACGACCTACTTCTGCCTTTCCTACTACTGGTACGTTGTTTTCAGACATACAAGCTACGGTACAAGCACCACAACCAGTACAAGCATTCAAATCAACGTGCAAGCCCCAAAGGTGTCCTTGATTTAGTACATCTTCGTGACCTGGGTATAAGGTGTAA
>CALGLY010000032.1 GCA_937959095.1 uncultured Saprospiraceae bacterium | reverse complement strand
AGTTTTTTACGCGAAATAAGAATGGTATTATCTTGAACGCTTGGGAGATGCGATAGTTGAATCTCCCAGAAAGTTGCTACAATGTACTGATGAGAAAGGGTTTGCTTGAATGGCTTTGAACTACTCAACAGACGATAATTTGCTTCTTTTATCGTATTTTGCCATACTTCATCGAGTTGGAGTTGTACTTCGGTAGCAATACTATCTGTTTCGACCAATGGGAATTGATATAGTCCTTTCCAGATGTCTTTTTGTTGCCGCTTTTCAATGATTATTTTATCCTCATAGTTGAATAAAAGGTAATTGAAATGGCGTGTACGCTTCTTTATTTTTTTTGTTTTAATAGGATAATGTGCCACCTTATCTGCCTGAAAAGCAACGCATTCTTTTTGCATCGGGCAAGTAGCACAGGAAGGAGCTTTGGGCGTACATTGCAATGCCCCAAAATCCATAATCGCTTGATTATATCGAGCGGCTTGTGCTTTATCCAAAAGCGTATCTGCAAGCTTAGTAAATTCCTTCTTTCCTACCGAAGAGTCACTCGCAGTTTCTATCCCAAAATAGCGCGCCAATATCCGATAGACATTTCCATCGAGTACAGCATAGGGCAAATCATAAGCAAAAGAAGCAATCGCTGCTGCTGTGTATGTTCCTACGCCTTTGAGTTTCAATATCTCCTCATAAGTATCTGGAAACTTACCTTCTAGTTCATACGCGATATGCTTTGCCGTGAAATGCAGATTCCGCGCTCGCGAATAATAACCCAAGCCTTCCCAAAGTTTCAGCACGGCATCTTCGGGGGCATCGGCGAGTTCTTTTATGGTAGGATAAGTAGCTTTAAATTTTTCGTAGTAGGGCAAGCCTTGTTCCACACGAGTTTGCTGTAAGATGATTTCAGACAACCAAATCAGATAAGGATTGCGCTCTCCTTTCCAGGGCATGGGGCGATTTTGTTGGCTATGCCAATCCAAGAGTAAATTAGAGAAAGGGACTTTATTTCTTTGCATTTATTTTTTTTGCGCTAAGCAATGAAGCTGCAAATATAACAAAAGCGCAGTCACCCTTCCGAGTCGCTGCGCTTCCAATAAACAGTTGAATTGCTCTTTTTTATCTCAAAGTGAAATCTTTAGTTCCTCCTTCCATATCCACTTTACCTGTCCAACGTGCGACTTTATTGGTTACTTCATTTTTGACATCCACCCCCGTGAGGTACCAATCATCTCCATTTGCTTTTCTGATTCGTATTTTTTGTAGTGTCCCAATATCCTTTGTTTCTATCGTTAGCAGACTTCTACTATTGGCTTCAAAGGCATTCCCTGCTATTTTATCATTGACATAAACCTCTTGACTTACTCCCTTAGAACCAATTAGCGTGATGTGTATCTTAGCATCTGTACCTGCTGATTCTGTTCCGAAAGCACCTCCATGAATAGAGCCGGTCTTAAATGAGATTTCATAATATTTTGGAGGACTTATAGGATTGCCTAATGCTCTTACTGTACCAACAACAGGATAATGATCGGCATAATTTCCAGAAGGTATAGCAACATGATTGAACCATTGCGTAGGCTGCTTAAAGTCTTTGGAGACCAAAATGTAATCCAATAATTCAGACCTCAAGCTCTTATCACCTATAAGCGAGTTTCTTGCTGGATCATAAGTTGCATAATGTCCTGTAGAAGCAATATCGTCAGCATTCAGGCTAGATAGCATGTCGGTATATTCTGGTGTTCCTTTGATAACATTCAAATCGCCACCAATAAAGACATAATCATTCTTTGAAATTTGCTGATTAAGTAAGAATCTTCGGATTGCTTGAAATTCGCGCGTTCGCTGTTCCGCACCATGCTCATAGCCACTTCTTTTATTATCGCAGCCACCGTCAGCCGCTTGAGCATGTGTCGCTATGATGTGTAGGTTTTGGCTATTCTTATACTTTATCTGTACATACACAAAGCCTTTATTTGCATGTGCATCCCAGCCACATAAGTCATTTTTAGTAAATAAATACTGTATCTTTTTTTCAATAGGCCACTTGCTCAATACCGCTACTCCAGCTTCTAGTCTATCGCCAGCGCGGTAGTCTCCTAGTGTCTTATCCCAGCCTTCCTTGCTTCTTCCTGCTACTTTCGTTTGGTGTGGATATTCGCGCTTCAAACCATTCATTATAATATCAGAAGCAGTATTATCAAAGAGTTCATTCAGAATCACAATATCATTTCCTCTGATATAACTAGCTGCAGCTATTTTTCTCGCTCGCCCCGAACGATCAGGAGCAGCAGCGATACCAAGTGGCGGATTGATTAAGTACGCATTATGGGTTAGAATTTTCAAACCATCTATTGAAGCAGGAGTTGCTGTTGTTGCAGTAGTCGTACTAGCACCACTAGAGGTCCTAAATCCTTCCAATTCCCATTGCGCACTCCACCAGTTTGGCTGTATTGTACCTACTTCCAAAGCTGCATTTTGAATATGTAAGTAACGATCTGGATACCAACGATTCTGGATACGATAATGCTTATTGTCGCCTACTGGTATCAGTTTCCATTGTGCACTCCACCAGTTGGGCTGTATCGCGCCTGCTTCTATTTTGCCGTTTTGGTTGTGTAGGCAGTAGGTTGTTTTACCATCTTTCACCCAGCGGTTTTTGATGCGATAGAAGTCTGAATTGTCTACTTTTTCTAATGTCCAATCCGCACTCCACCAATTTGGTAGCACTGCACCTGCATCTACGGTAGCTTCTTGGATATTAATTTTATATTCAGTTTTTCCATCTTTTATCCAGCGGTTCTTGATGCGGATATAATCACTTGCTAATAAGGTATTCGCTCCGAAGAGAAGACATAGAACGAAGATAATTGCATTTGATGTTCTCATTATATTTGTATTTATCAATTTTTAATATTTTGCTTGAAACGATTATTTTGTTTCAATTGACAATACAAAGATGCAGCGAACACCTCGCTCAAAAACCCTCCTTTATGGTGATTTCCAAAAACTCCCCCTTTATGAGGAGAAGCTTTTTGGAGTAGAAAATAGAGGCAGGAATACACTTTGTTCATAATTTTCAGAAATAATTGAAAATTGTGAAACTAAAATCATTCTTAGTTCGTTTTAGGATTGAAAGGATAATTTTTCACCAAATGAATTAAGATGAACGCCTATAACAAAGCCATCATCTACGACGACAGTTGCCCGTTGTGCGTGTGGTACACCAATCAATTTGTACGCTTTGGTCTGCTGCAAGAAGGGAATCGCATTTCCTTTGCAGAACTAGAAGGTAAAGCACTCGCCACACAACTCGATATGCACAAAAGCAAGCATGAAATTCCACTAGTAGATTTGAGTGGCGGCAATACGATTTATGGCTTAGATAGTCTACTCGATATATTAGCGCAAAAGCTCCCTGTGTTACCCCGACTTATTAATATTTCTCCAGTCCGTGCGTTTTTCACGGCATTATACAAACTCATTTCCTACAATAGAAGAGTGATCGTAGCTGCGCCAAAAAGTTGTCACACCTTTGATTGTACACCCGACTTCAATGCACACTATAGGCGTATATATATCGCGATAACTACTTTGGTAGCAATATTACTTTGGGGAATGTACAGTCAGTTCTTCTTGAAAAGTATATTCCTGTTCTTCTCGATTGCAGGACTTGTGCTATTACCATTTAGTTTCTTTTTGACTATAGAAAATCAAGAAACGCGCCTAGCCTATTTTGGACAAGTCGCTACTACTTGCCTGATAGGTGGCTTGCTTTTGCTTCCTACTCCCCTTCTTTCTTTATGGATAGAAGTTCCGCTAGGACTATGCTTGATAAATGGAGGACTGAGCAGTGCAATGATGTGGAAAGAATGGCGAAGGAGGAAAAAAGTAATAGACTGTTGAAAGACTACTTAGAAGCAGTTTGTAAAGACTTTTATTTTCGAAGCAATTTATCCAACTGTGCCATCACGAAGAGTGTATCAATTTCGCTTTCAGAACAAGCTTTTGTAATGGCATCATGTAAAGCAATTTCGCCTTTATCTTTCCAGTTGATAGCGCGGAATGGAATGCTAGAAAGCGGACGCTCTGAAAACTCTACGATATTCCCTTTCACGATTCCTTTGTGGCACAGCCAATGAAAGACTTTCGGATGATTCAGGAAGGCAAGAATATATTGAATGCTTTCGCGTACATCGTCCTTTTTCAGCAGGGCAGTCACGTCTTGTGTCGGATAAATATCCGCTTCGGCGAGGGCAAAACGGAAGTAATCTTTATTGGAAACGCGCTCTTTGCAAGGCACTAAAATGCGCGGCTGTTGCTTGCTGAAGAGTTTCCAATTTCTTGGGAATACCCAATGCCAATAGGAAATCAATCGCTTGTATTGGTAACGCATTTCCAGACGTGGACGATGGTCTTGGAGGTGAATGAAGAAATTTGGGAAGGCTACCCGCAAGGTCGTTTCGCTGCCTATTTCGTTCAGGAAAATATAGGGCGTTATTTTAGTATACTGAAAGGGCTGTAGGTCTTTCGCCTTCACTACTTTCAGAAGATAAGCTTGTTCTTGTTTATAGAGTTCTTCGGTGGGCGTTTTCCATTGGAAGGTCTTGTCTAAACCGCTCACCATGCCATTTCCGATGTCGCAAAACTCGCCTATAGTGTGATAGTCTTCGTTGCTTTGTTTTTTGCATTTTTGCTCAAAGGCTTGCAGTTTTTGTCGTGTTTCGGCTGGCACAATTAGCCAAGTTGCATCCTTCTGGAAAGGTGGACAACTAAAATCAAAAGACAAATTTTCTAGTTTTTTTATGCAAGGAAGTTCCTTCGATTCGTAGTTCGCAATCTGAATCGGTGGTTTTTCTGTTGCTTCTGATTTGATATATTTAAAAATTACACAAGAAACACTCACCCCTTCAAAAATAGGTGTTTCCTTAAAGCGATAAATCGCCTCAAAGTAGCCGCGTTCTACCATATAGTTTCGCAAGCCTTTCGAGTGCGTGGTATTCATCCAATATTCAGGACAAATGAAGATAAGTTGTCCGTTTTCTTTCAGCAACTCAATGGCTCGAAGTACAAACACATGGAAATAATCACAAAGGCTATTGCAGTGCGCTTTCCATAGCATATTTTTTTGCACTTCTAGCTTCAAGTCTGCATCCAAATGCTTCCAGCGAATGTAGGGCGGATTGCCAATCACTAAGTCAAATTGTTGCGAAATTTCGGCAGATACAAAGCTTTCATATTGTACCGCTTCGTGTTGCTGCGCGAGCTTGTTATCTATTTCGTAGGCAGTGATATTGTTGTAGTCTTTTGCTTGCAATCGCTCTAAGAAGATGCCTTCTCCACAAGCGGGTTCTAAGATTTGGCTTTGCGAATCGACATCGGCAAGCTGAATCATAAAATCTACAATGGCAGTAGGCGTGAAGTATTGAGCGAGTTTTTTCTTCATTAATTTTGTGCTGTAAAAGAATGTTTTAGAACAGAGAGTAGAGACCACTTCGTTGAGAGACCATTCGCTTTGCGAATTGAGAGAATAAATAAGTACTAAAAAGCTCTATTCTCTCAACGAAGTGGTCTCTGCTCTCTGTTCTAAATCTAGAAAGACTATTTAACCTGCCTTCCTTTCCACTCGTAGGTGGTTTTTATATTTGCTAAAAAGCCAACGAGGGCAATATACAAAGTATGCATAAAAAAAGAAGGGACAAAACTACGCATCAAGTCGTTCCGCTTAAAGAAATGACTCATTTGATTTAAAAACCAATAGTCCATAGCCGCTTTTATAAGCATGGATAGTAGAAAAATGCCTATTACTGAAAATCCAAAAAAGGGAAAGAGTAAGGCACTTAAAATAATATTGCAACAAAAAAAGAAAACTACCGCCAAAATGACTGTAACGAGCGATTCGCGATAACTTCCCGACTTCGTACTCCATCGGATGCGCTGATTCAGGAAGCTTTTTAGCGTAGGCTTTGCTTCTGTGAAGGTCGTAGCAGCATTATTTTTGAGATAGCCAATGCCATCTGGATAACGTTCTGCTACTTTTTGCATTAGTAGCATATCATCGCCCGAAGCTAATTCATTGATCCCGTCAAAACCATTCACTTCAAAGAAAACAGATCGCCGATAAGCTAAATTCGCGCCATTGCACATCCGCATAAATTTGCGCTGAATGCCCGCACCTGCCACGCCCATCATGCCCATGAAGTCGAGGGATTGGAATAACTCTAAGGGGGTTTTTTCTTGATGAAAATTGACAGGAGCAGCTATAAATTTCAAATCCTTAGCTTCATAAAAGGAAGCAATCAAGCTCAACCACTGTGGCTGCACCACACAATCGCCATCCGTCGTCACGATAAGTTCCCCCGACGCATGCTGAATACCTATTTCTATCGCTTTCTTCTTGAAAGATTGCGTTTCGCCTTCTTGTACAAAATCGGCGAGTTGCAGCAAGCGTACATTGGTACATTGCACCTGAAAAAGCCGTACCCAATCAGGCGTTTCATCCTCCGAGTGATCGTCTAGTACAATAATTTCGTAGAGATCACAAGGATAACTCTGATTCAAAATAGACTCGATACAAGCCCCTATGTTTTTCGCTTCATTTCGGGCAGGAATAAGGACGGAAATGCGGGTATTGCCCACAAAGTTGCGCGGAATTTCCCATAGATCCAGCTCCTTCCAGCCTTGTATATATTGCCACATGATGAACACATAAGCGAGCGCAAGACAAAAGGAAAAGAGACTATATATAATTAGTAGTGTATTCAAAGCGTTTTATTTTTAGCGATTTGGATAGCTTTCACAAATGTAAGTAGTAGGACACAATTATTTATAACTTAATACAGGACTATTTTCCGTATAATTTCACTTTAAAAATCCTTAG
>CALGLY010000031.1 GCA_937959095.1 uncultured Saprospiraceae bacterium | reverse complement strand
CAGAGTAGCCTTCCAAGTCACTTCCCAATGCGAACCATTCGCATTCTCCCAACTACTCGTTTTTAGAGTAGTATTATAAGTCGAAATTTTCTTTCTATCACCTGCTGGATGATGAATACTCACACCACTTGTGCTTGCTGTATTGTTAGCATTCCAACCATTGTAATAAGGCTCATAGGCTGATGGAATAGTATTTGTAATTTCTACAAGCATGAAATCCGAACCATTATTTCCACCACCATCGCCACTATCTGCACGCTTAACACAGCCTGTAATAGATTTATTCTGTGGTGCGTTTCCCGAACCACAACCGCTACTCTCATAGTTGAAGTAAAAGATATATTGTGCAAAATCATTTGCACTCGAACTCAAGCCGCAATGCAAAGCGGTGAGGATGTAAGGTTTGCAATCTTGATTGGTATTATTTATCAAAGACCCCGTACACCAGAATTGGTCACCACTATCTATAACGGAGATGCGAACTACGCCTTTTTTTTGAGTCTGCCAATTATTACCCTCCGAGCAATTTACATCTACTTCGCAAGGTTCTGATGATTTTTCCCGATGCCCTTGTGCTAGACGATATACATAGCCCACTTTCGATATATTAATAATGCCTTCACCTTGTACTGCAGCAGGTTCGTAATATTCCAAAATACTTGTCGAACCAGTTACATTAGCTGTTGCAAAGAGTCCATTCTCCTTGTTATTGCTATTTGTGAATGCCCCCAAAACCTCTGTTCTATCTTCATTATAGATAAACAAGCGCGCGCCTTCGGGTAGGTAAAAACCTTGGTAGAGCAAGTTTATCGCTTTCGCTTCTGACGAAGTTATTTTCAATTTCCAAATGCGATCTCCATTATCAAGGGGCGTCCATTGTCCTGCATTTTCTAATGTCAGATTTGTCTTCTGCAGCACGCCATATCGTAATGGATTGCCGCTTTTATCGTTACGTGTATCTTCTGATTTTAAGTTAGTTATATTCGGCGATGTAATCGTTTGAGCAGGCAAAGCTGCATCTGTCAATTCTAGTTGGTGCGTGAAACTGTAAGGCTGTCCACCTTGTGAAATTTGTGCTTGAATTGTAATAACACTAAAAAATAGAAGTGCGAAAAATGCGAGTGTTAAGCGTTTCATTAAATGCGTTTTTAAGTAATGGAAAAAATGAAATTTGTGTGTATTTATTCTGTTCGATGATTCAAAAGTAGGCGAGAAACGCATATAAAATGGGGCGTTTATACCACTAGGATGCTTTATTATACTTTTGTAGGTTTTTGTTATACTTTTGATTTGATGGGAGGCGCAATACATCGCTATCTTTGTGGTATAATACCAACTCACTTTCAAAAACTGTATTGGTACAAGATGAATAAGACATGAAAAATAAACTGACCAAACCATTTGAATGGATATTACAAGACCGTTATCGAGTGTTCTTCCACTTGATTTTTTGGTTTGTGATGTATATGGACGAATGGTTGTCTTTAGTGGGTATCACCTCTGCTTTTGAGGATTGGGAAATTATATTTCTGCCTTTCCTTATAGATGCGACTTTGGTCTATCTCAATCTTTATGTCTTGATTCCTTTTCTACTCTTGAGAGGGCGTTTGTGGGGATACATTGCTGCTACTGCAATCAGTATTTTGATAGTAGTCGCTTTAGAGTATCAATTATTCGACTTGGACTGTGAAGATTGTGTGCTTTGGGAGACTATCGCATTTAGCCTACTTATTCCGACTATTACACTCCTTGGCACTGCTATCGCTGTAAAGATTTTCAAATTCTACCTTAGAAGCCAAGCACGACTACGAGAGTTGGAAAATACGAATCTGAAAACAGAGCTTTCTTATTTAAAAAACCAAATCAATCCACATTTTCTTTTCAATGCATTGAATAATATCTATGTTCTTTCTAGAAAACGCCCCGATGAAACGCCCGAAGCCGTCTTGTTACTTTCTGATTTACTACGCTATCAATTATATGACTGTGTGCAAGAACAAGTAGCATTAAAAGATGAAATCGAATATCTCAAAAACTACCTAAAACTTGATAAACTCCGTAAAAGCAATACGAAAATTGAATTTGATGTAAAAGGCAATATAAATGGCAAAATGGTTGCTCCTTTCCTATTTTTGCCGTTTGTAGAAAATGCCGTAAAGCATGGTCTCAATCCAGATGGGGAAAGCTATTTAAGCATTAATATTGAAGTAGGAAAAGAGCTTTATTTCCATGTAGCAAATTCAAAATCGCCTTATACAGACGATAAACCTATAGGCGGCATCGGTCTAACAAATGTCCGCCGCCGCTTAGAATTGCTCTACCCGAAACGTCATACGCTCAATATTCGGAATGAAAAGGAACGTTATATAGTGGATTTGCATATCAATTAGCCCTTGAAAATTGCTTGAAAACAGGAGCTTTTCAATCCTTCTCCTGTGGAAGATAGCCTGCAATGACACCGATTTTGCTCTGATAATCCGCTCTAAATTGTTCCTTGTTTTTTGTAGATATGATTGAATTTTTATGTCTATAAACGCGAAAGTTTGTGCCGCAGTCCACACTTGGAATGATAGCGACTCTAACCAAAAAACAGCAAGCTTTAGTGTTATAATTTATTCACATTTCTTTCAAAGAACAATAACGCAAATAGTGAATAATACTTCTAGCCACATTCGGCGTGCTTTCATGAATGTACGAAAAAGCATATAAAAATCAGGCAATTTACAAGAATAAATAATGCACTTTATTAAAAGTGAATTGCCTTATTTATTCTTGCAAATTGCCTGATTCCTAAACACAGCCCTACGACTCTAGCGGCGTAGGAGGCGAAAGACTTATATTAGAACCATAGTGCCGATACAATTGCTCGGTTGCAATTTTCGGACACATGCCTTTTTGGAAGAGGAGGATAATATCCGAGCCACCAAATAGGAAATACCCGAATTCATCGCCTTTCAAGCAGTCGCTGCCCGGTGTCGCGGTCATATTCACCGAAGAAACCTGACACATGCCTACAGGAATGATGGCAACAATACCGATATTCCCATAAGGCGAATTCGTCGTATCAATCGTAATAACGCCTCTCGCTTGTGAAAACTCATAGCCATTCTCGCTATTATCTGGCGCGTCAAATTGATTACCTTTTAGATTTACTTCCAAATACGTCAAGCCCTGCACCGCATAGCATTCTTCTACTCTACCCGACACAGGCGTATGGAAACGATGATACGAATAAGGTCCTAGGAAATAATGTACAAAAGTCCCTCCTCCAAAAGCATCTTTGTACTTACTGCCCTCTAGCAAATCCGTTATGCTTGCATAGCGGTGTGTTTTCTTTACCGTGATTTTCTCAATTGTCGAATCTTCTTGTATCGGATACTGCATCCGATAGGTACAATCCGCTGGCGAAGTCACGATGCTATTACTAAACGGACTGGAAATAGGACGTAATCCTGGATTCAGTTCTCGCGCAAAGAATTGATTGAAGGTCAGCCAGCCGCTTGGGTTGTTCGGTTTGCCGTTTATCATAGAATCCTGAACTCTATATTTTGGCGTATTGATAAAGGATTGCAAAATTTCGGCATTGAAAGACTCTGGCGTATTCAGGAAACTCCCCCACAGATTAGCATAATCCACCAGCCACTGGTCAAAGCCTTCTATATTTTGCACCACGATAGCGTTAGGTCCTACAGGCTGATCGATTAAGAAATAGAAATGACAAAGACGGTCATAGACTTCCTGTGCATTTCCATTTTCAGGGTTCTTCCAAGCAGGAAGGTCGCTTTGCTGCGGCATCCACTTCGAGAACTCATCTAAAAAGGTCTCATATTCCGCTAGTGTAGTCGGCCAAGACAAAGCCGCGTATAAAGCTGGGTCTAGATTTTTAGCAGCAGCCGTTTTTGCTTTTTTCAAGGATTCTATCAGCAATTCTAAGAAATTGGGTTGCTTTGCCGTCCAGCTCATTAGATAATCAATAGACGCTCTGGAGGTTTTTGAAGAGGTATTTGCGATAGCTACTTGTGCATTCACGCGCACATAAGGGCCATCATTGTTATTCACTCCTTCATCAGGATTGACGACAGTAAATTGCTCAATTGCCCCTGGCTGAAAAAGGAGACATA
>CALGLY010000030.1 GCA_937959095.1 uncultured Saprospiraceae bacterium | reverse complement strand
CATGACAGCAATAGAAACACTTCAACAATCTTTCACCTTGCCCTGTGGCGTGACTATTCCCAACCGAATTATAAAATCGGCAATGAGCGAAAATGATGCAGATGAAGGCGGGCGACCTTCGGAGCGAATCATTACCCTCTACGAAACTTGGGGGAAAAGCGAAACGGGTATTCTCCTTTCGGGTAATGTGATGATAGACGCACGCGCACTAGGAGAAGAAGAAAATGTGGTAGTAGAAGATGAACGCTACCTAACAGAGCTCACTCGCTGGGCAGAAGTTGCACAAGCACATGGTTCGCACCTTTGGATGCAAATCAATCATCCAGGAAGACAGGCTCCAAGTTTCAACACCGAAATCGTCAGTCCATCGGATGTGGAGCTGCCCATGCCAGGTCTGAGTAGTATGTTCAAAAAGCCTCGCCCACTCACCGAGTCCGAAATTTGGGAACTCATCGAAGGTTTTGGACGTACTGCCTTAGTGGCTAAAAAAGCAGGCTGGAAAGGCGTACAAATTCATGGCGCACATGGCTATTTGGTCAGTCAATTCCTTTCGCCACGCACCAACCTACGCGAAGATCAATGGGGTGGCTCTATCGAAAATCGGGCGCGTTTTGCCATCGAAGTATACCGTAGTATGCGCGCTAAAGTAGGTGCAGATTTCCCGATTGGAATTAAAATTAATTCAGCGGATTTTCAGCGCGGGGCATTCACCGAAGAAGAATCTCTACAAGTCATCCAAATGCTAGCAGCAGAAGGCATGGACTTAATAGAAGTATCGGGTGGTACGTATGAACGAGCAGCTATGATGGGACGTGCACAAAAGCGAAGTACTCAAGAACGAGAAGCCTATTTTGCGGATTTCATCGTGAAAGCACGAGCAATAACAAACGCACCTTTGCTACTCACAGGTGGTTTTCGAACGGTAGATGTAATGGCAGCAGCGATTGAAAAGAAGGAATTGGACTTTATTGGCATTGCGCGACCTTTTGCGATTTATCCCTACTTGACAAAAGAAATTTTTGAAGGTAAACGCACGGAAATACGCAGCGGTAATGTAAATACAGGACTGAAGTTTATAGATCGTATCGGTTTCATGGATATCGCTTGGCATACTGCCAATATAAGGCGGATAGGCAAAGGAAAAAAGCCCAAACCTAACTTAAGTCCGTTGCGTGTATTTATGAAATTTGCTTGGGAACGTTTGAAGTCGTGAGGGTTTCTATAATTTAGGGGCTTCCCTTTCATGATCAAAGACGAAAAAATTTGGATAAAACACCATAAATGATGCCCAATCAAAAAAATAGTAAACTAGCACAATGGCTCGACCAGCTACAAGAACAAAGTTGGAATTTAGAGCTGATTGTTTCAGGTTTTGTATTATTCGGTTTATTTCAATTGCGCGATTTTCTGGTCGTAAAAGTGTACTATCTCAGTGCAAATGGCGACGATACCTTACAATTATTTGCCAAGTCATTGGATATTTTAAAAATAAGCATTGATATTTTTATTTTTTCTTTATTGGCATTAGTGTTTATGAGGGGCTTGTGGATTGGGGCTATTGGTTTAAGATATGTTTCGGGGAATATTGATTTTGATTCCTTCAGATATAGCGACAAATTCAAGCAGTATTTGAAACGGAAAGTTGGTGATTTTGATAATTATATTCATCGCCTAGAACAAATTTCTAGTTCCATATTTGCCTTTACGTATCTGCTGTTTTTTCTGTCGCTTTCACTGCTTTTAATCGATTTTGAGTTTAAACTTTTGTTCAATCTAGTCTCCAAAGCAGGAATAGAGAAATTGACGAATATTACTATGCTATCCTATATGGCGGTACATATTATTGTTTTCTTCGACTTTCTGACATTGGGGCTGCTAAAATCTATTAAGCAACCTATTTTTTCTAGTATCTATTTGGTACTATACAAACTCATTGGAGTACTCACTTTGTCCTTCCTCTGGCGACCAATATGGTATAATTTTATTGACCAAAAGACAACAAAATGGCTTGCTGCTTTTGCCGTTCCTTTCTTGCTAGGGTTTTTGGTAATCAATACCGTTTCTTTCCAAAACTACTCCTATGAGTTCTTTCCAAAGTTGCAGTACAAAACAGAATCGGGCAGGTTTTCTTCTGTTTATTACAAGGAAAATACACGTGCTTCTTTTCAGTCAGAGTTTTATGATAATTTAAGGCAAGTAGAGCGAGCGGAAGGAAATTATGAAACCATAGAAGTACTCAGTTTACCCACCCATAGGATTGATGTGCCACTCCTAGAAGTCTTCGTTAAATACAGCAGATTTATAGACAATTTTATTGAAAGGCAGGATAGCTCACTTGCAGCTATCAATAAAATTGGAATAAATAGTCTCGGAGAGTTTAATGTTCTGGATTTCCTTGTTATCAAAAAGACGAGATCTGAATATGAACAACAATACGACGAAAGGCAAGCAGCCCAAAGAGCGCAATATGATAGTCTATCGCGCATAGATCCTGCCCGAGCGAATAGCTTATTTATTGCTTTTGAAAAAAACGAAGAACTACGGTATCGAAACTATTTGGAACAGGTAAAATCCATGATTAAGCAGTCTTTTTCTTTTGAAATTAATACCCACGCCGTTCCCGACTCGTCCATTTTCTTGGACTTCCATATCCATTCCAATTTAGGAGAAAAAGGATTCATTTGCACATTCCCTTTAGAACATGCACATTTAGGAACTAACCACTTGACCTTGAATAGGAAGTTCTATAATGACAGCGCAAAAGAATATTATGAACGTGAATTTACTATTCCTTTTATTTATATGGGAGCTATTGTAAATGGCAACTAAGACTAGAGTAAACGCAGGTAATATTCTGAACGCAGAGGCGCGGAGGCGCAAAGAAAGAGTAAAAAAAATCCTCCGCGCCTTTGCGTCTCCGCGTTCAAAAAAATAACCTTACTTTGTAAACAAAGTACTTATTCCTAAACCAGCTCCGCAACCGCTTCAAACTGATTACTTGTATTCTTTTCTCCGCCTGCTTTCAAGGCTTTATCACCAGCAAAAAAGGTTTTGTGATCATCGCCCAAATCAGAACCAGACATTCGTTGGTGCTTCACACAAGCCACCCCTTTACGGATTTCTTGTCGCTGCACATCTTGAACATAGGCCAACATTCCTTCCTCCCCAAAATACCCTTCTACCAAATCATTCATGTGCAAAGCTGTCGTATGATAAGTCGGCAGCGTAATTAAATGATGGAAAACACCTGCTTGTTGTGC
>CALGLY010000029.1 GCA_937959095.1 uncultured Saprospiraceae bacterium | reverse complement strand
TGCGTGACCTATAGTAGCAGTGATCCATCTGTGGCAACCGTATCAGCGGATGGATTAGTGAGTGCAATTGGAGTTGGAACGGCTACGATTACAGTCACTACCACAGATGGGAGTTTTACAGGAACTAGCGTAATTACTATTAATGGTATTACCACAAATGGCTGCCCAATTCTAGTAGATGTAAAAGCGATGCTACAAGGTCCTTATGATACAGGAACTAGTGAGATGACAATCGATTTGAATACGGCAAGTATGATTCCTGAAACAGAACCCTACACGGCTGCAGCTTACGCTCATGTAGGTGGTGGGGGAGAATTTACGTCAGCTATTATTATGCAAGCTAAAGATATAGTAGATTGGGTAGTGATAGAGTTACGCGATAAGGCCAATTCTGTCAATGTGGTAGCAACACGCTCAGCTTTGATTCGCAAAGATGGCAAGGTCGTAGATGTAGATGGCGTTTCGGCAGTCGCTTTTGAAAATGTAGCAGAAGATGATTATTACATTGCCATTAGACATAGAAATCATTTAGCTACCATGACAAATGCTACCGTAAGTTTGACCGCAGGTGGCTCAGTACCTACCGTTGCTAACATTGTTAATGCTGGCTTTGAATCGGGTACTAGCACTTGGACAAATAGTGGTTTGGGTGGAACGGTTCAGGAAAGCTCAAGTCCTGTTCAAGAAGGTTTGATAGCGGGTAAATTACCTGCGGATGAAACGAGAATTGCCTACCAATTAATTACTGTAACGCCAAATACAGATTATGATTTTAGCTTTTGGTACACCATAAAAACAACCCCAGTAGGTGCAAGCTTTACCGTTAATATACTGGATAGTCATGTCACTACTCCTACAGATGTAGCAGCAGCTACGATTATTTCACAGACTTATACAGACCAATCATCTTCTAATACTTATGTTCAAGAAACAATAAGCTTTAATTCGGGTACTAGTTCGCAGATTGCAATTTACATGACCAATACAGTTGCTGATTGTCGCTTTGATGCCTTAAGTCTTGTTGGAGCAATTGGTTGTGATGTAGTAGTAGACTGTGACGTTCCATTAAGCGAGCCTGGCTTCGAAGATAATACAGATAATGCTGGTTGTGGAACGCAACAAAATGGTACGGATTGCTGGGAAAATAGTGCCTTAGGAGGGCAAATACAGATTTCAACAAGTCCTGTGTATGCTGGCTTACAAGCGGGTAAATTACCTGAGGATGGAACGAGAATTGCCTATCAGTTAGTGACTGTAGCACCAAATACAAATTACGACCTTACGTTCTGGTACACGATAAAAACAACGCCAGTAGGTGCGAATTTGACCGTTAATATACTCGATAGTCATGTAACGGTTCCTGCGAATGTAGCAGCAGCTACGATTGCGTCTTCAACATATACCGATCAGACATCTTCTAACGATTATGTTCAAGAAACGATAAGTTTTAATTCAGGCACGAGTTCGCAGATTGCGATATATATGACGAATGCAGTCGCAGATTGTCGCTTTGATGAAGTCACTTTAACCGCAACATCTGTAAGCACGCCTACGGTTTCAGAACCTGGCTTTGAAGATAATACGGACTTTGCTGGCTGTGGAACGCAACAAAATGGTACGGACTGTTGGGAGAATAGCGCATTAGGAGGACAAATACAAATCTCGTCAAGTCCTGTTTTTGCTGGCTTACAAGCAGGTAAGTTACCTGCACCAGTAGTAGGCGATGAGCGTATTGCTTATCAGTTGGTAGATGTAACACCAAATATAGATTATGACCTTAACTTTGCATACACGATAAAAACAACACCAGTAGGAGCTAGTTTAACCGTTAATGTACTCGATAGCCACGTAACGGTTCCTGCGAATGTGGCAGCAGCTACGATTACTTCGCAGACCTATACTGACCAGACATCTTCCAATGATTATATTCTAGAAACGATAAGCTTCAATTCGGGTTCGAGTTCGCAAATTGCGATCTATATGACGAATGCAGTCGCAGATTGTCGCTTTGATGAAGTCACTTTGATACCTACTAGCACGGGCTGTGGTGGTGGAAGTAGTGCTACTTGTACGGATGGTATCCAGAATCAAGGTGAAACGGGGGTAGATTGTGGTGGCCCATGTGCTGCTTGTCCAGCAACTTGCAGCGACGGCATGATGAATGGCGATGAAACGGGCGTAGATTGCGGAGGTGCAACTTGTCCTGCTTGCCCAACTTGCATGGATGGTATGCAAAATGGCGATGAAACAGGTGTGGATTGTGGAGGAAGCTGTCCAACGGTTTGTTCCAATTTATGTCCAACAGCTGACTATCCTGCTGACAATTTAGGTACGAATTGGAAATTGAATGGCTACAGTGGTACACTAAATGTAGGAGCGACCAATAATGGACTCACTTATGTGGATAATGTGCCAGGCTTTGCGACACACGAAAACGATAATTGGTTCTATTTGGGTGATGATTGTTGGACGTACTTCAAGACCTTTCCTGGCAATCCAACCTCTAGCGGTTCAGGCAATCCGCGTACAGAATTGCGCGAAATGGTTGCCGATGGAAGTAACGAAATTTCTTGGGATGGTACTACGGCGACAGAGCATTCTATGAAATGGCGCGTAAAAGTAGATCAACTTTCACAGTCTGGGAAATTGTGCTTTGGCCAAATTCATGCAGGTTCAGGTTCTGCTTTTGATGATGTTATTCGAGTGCAATGTCAAGGGAGTGCCAACCAAACAAGCGGCTCGGTCACTTGGCGTATATTAGGCTATGTAACAGAAACTTTACTGGGTTCAGGGCAAAGTGTAGGCAGTTTCAATTTAGGTGATGAACTTTACTTGGAACTAACGATGCAAAACTCTATCGTGACGCTATACCAGCTTGATAATGTTACAGGAGTACGCATGATGCCTGCTGTCTTTACTTCGGGGGCAGTGGCTTCTACAGATAATTACTACAAAGCAGGTTGTTATTTGCAGTCCTCACAAGGACAAACGGCTAATGGACCTACGGACTTTGGATTAGTGGGTATCAATGAAATATCGGTTAGTCACTAAAATGATTTTTTAAAGAAACAAAGATGCCAAAGAGGGCGGATACTGCACGGTGTTCGTCCTTTTTGTATGTGTCGCCCTCTCTATGATGAATTTATACTTTTCCTTGAAGTATCATCCGCAGATTTTTTATGTGGGAAATCGAGTGTAGATGAAGCTTGAGAGAGACCTAATTTCTATATGACAAAACTATTACAGAAATCTAAAGTCATTTTTCTTCAAAAACTATTTGGTAGGTGAATGTATGAAATAGTCATACACATAGTTTTATACCATTTATCTAAAAACGCTAAACGGAGTAGAGTTTAGCAAAAAAAATCATTTTTTAGTTATGAAGAAATTTCTTTTGTTATTTTTATTAGGAGCATTTGCATTTACGTTCACAGCCTGTGAAGAAGAAGACCCGATTGTAGTAAAGCCGAATTCGGAAAAAACCGTAGCAGAAATTGCAGCCGATGACGAACAATTTAGCACACTAGTAGGAGCATTAGACCGTGTGGACTTAGTAAGTGTATTGAACGGAGATGGACCATTTACTGTATTTGCACCAACCAATGCAGCCTTCGAAAAATTGGGCGTAGATTTAACTACTTTAAGTGATGAAGCACTTACAGAAATCTTATTGTACCATGTCTTTGTAGGTCAGTCTATTCTAGCAGCAGATATTATAGATGGACAAACTTATCTTGGTACAGCAGCAGCTACTGGACCAAATGGAACAAACCTAAGTATGCTTGTAGAAAAAACTACAGCAGGCGTGAGTATCAACGGTAATGCAATCGTGACAGCTACAGATATTGTTGGTAATAATGGTGTTATTCATGTAATTGATGCTGTGATTACGCCACTAGATGTAGTAGGACACGCAGCAGCAAATAGTAACTTCACTAGCTTAGTAAACACGCTAGGAGCAGCTTCAGGTGATTTAGTAAATGTCCTTTCAGGTGACGGTCCATTTACTGTATTTGCACCATTGAATAGTGCTTTTGAGGCAATCAGTGCTGTAACAGCTACTTTATCAATGGATCAGTTGGCAACAGTATTGACTTACCACGTCGTTGCGGGGAATGTTAATTCTACAGACCTTACTGATGCTATGGTAGTAACTACCGTAAACGGTGAAACCTTTACAATTAATTTGGGCGATAGCGTAACCATTACTGATAGTAGAGGTAATACAGCGAATATCTTACTTACTGATGTACAAGCAACCAATGGCGTTATTCATGTATTGGATGCGGTAATTCTGCCTACTGAACTTTAGATTTTTTTGAGGAGATTTTGGTAAACGCTATCTCTTCGTTAAAAAGCAACTGAATATATCTACTCGACTTTAGTCATTTGTTTTGGCTAAAGTCGAGTTTGGTTAACGGTTAGTTATGGAGTGAGAAGTATTAGTAAAAAAAGTCTCTCCTCGCCCCTCTATAAAGCTCAAATCTAATCCAAAACTCCTATCTTGCCCACGAAACGAATCCAACAATGAGAAGATTTATATACACTATTCTGAGCCTTTTGCTTTCCATTACTATGATAGCACAAACTTACGATTGGGAAAACCCACGCGTCTTTGAGCGCAATAAAGAAGCCGCACGCGCCAATTTTGTACCGTTTACGGATGTAGAAAAAGCCCTTAGTTTCGAGCCGACAGAATCAAGTCGCTACCAATTACTGAATGGGAATTGGAAATTTCAGTTCCGAAAAAATCCCCTTGATGTACCCACGGATTTTCAGGCGACTAATTATGCAGATACCACTTGGGACAGTATTCCCGTACCATCCAATTGGCAACTAGAAGGCTACGGCAAACCAATTTACACAAACATCAAGCACCCTTTCCCTACCACGCCACCACTCGTACCCAAAGACGATAACGAAACAGGACTTTATCGCCACCGCTTCCAAGTAGATGAAGGACTGCAAAACAAGCAAACCTTTTTACATTTCGATGGCGTGCAATCCGCTTTTTATGTATGGCTAAATGGCAAAGAAGTCGGCTACAGTCAGGGCAGTATGACAGCGGCGGAGTTTGATATTACGGATTATTTGCAAGCAGGCGAAAATCTATTGGCGGTGCAAGTCATCCGTTGGTGTGATGGTAGTTATCTCGAAGATCAGGATTATTGGCGACTAAGCGGCATCTTCCGCGATGTGTATCTATATGCGACCGATGCGACACGCATCAATGACTTTCAAGTAAAAACGAGCCTCGATGAAAATTATCAGCATGCGACTTTTGAGCTTACTATTGACCTAAAGAATCACGCACAAAAAGCTACAAGCGGCATGATACAAATGCTACTCGTAGATGCAAAAGGAAACGTAGTAAAGGAGAACGAATTGCGGTATGATCTAGCAAAATCTTCACAAATTAAGACCGAATTTCCTGTCCAAAATCCAAAGCTTTGGTCAGCAGAAACGCCTAATTTATACGCCCTAGCTTTGCGCCTCTATGCTTCCGATAATAGCATCGAAGTCATTGCACAAAAAGTAGGGTTTCGGCAAGTAGAAATTAAGAATGGGCAAGTATTAGTGAATGGAAAAGCCATTCTAATAAAAGGCATCAATCGGCATGAATTTCATCCAGAACGGGGGCGCGTCGTCACGCTAGAAGATATGGTGAAAGACATCCGTTTGATAAAGCAAAACAATTTCAATGCCATCCGCACGGCACACTACCCAAATACGCCTTTGTGGTACGAACTCTGCGATGAATACGGCATCTACCTAATGGATGAAGCCAACTTTGAAAGCCATGATTTGTGGCAAAATAAGAACGCTAGCCCAGCCAAAGATCCTGCATGGGAAGCCGCTATGGTAGCACGGGGCGTACAGATGGTAGCACGAGATAAAAACCATCCAAGCGTTATACTTTGGTCGCTCGGAAATGAAGGCGGCTACGGCAACAATCTGGAAGTAATGGCAGATGCGGTTCGGGCATTAGACCATAGCAATCGCCCGATACATTATGAAAGCCGCGAACTCGACGCACCTTTGGATAATACGAAAAGTAAAAACCCTTTTGTACTGATTCCGAGCGCGATAAAAATCATACAAAGCCGAGAACGTCTCTCCCATTTCGACATCAATAGCATGATGTACCCAATGCCAGAACGGGCTGTCGAACTCGCCAAACGCGACCCGAATCGTCCGCAAATTATTTGTGAATACGCCCACGCGATGGGCAATAGTACAGGGCATTTCAAGGACTTTTGGGATGCCTTCGAGGAGCAACCCA
>CALGLY010000028.1 GCA_937959095.1 uncultured Saprospiraceae bacterium | reverse complement strand
ATAAATCACCCACTCATACAATCGAGCACTCCACATTCACTCTACATAAAAGCACAACTACGATTGAAGACAAAAGCAATCATACAACTACTCACAGTATTAGCTCTACTGGCATGTGAAGCAAATCCCAATAATTTTAAGCATGAAACATCTTTGGTAGCAGGATTGAAAAAAGGAAAGGCTTTAAACAAGCCAATATTTGTCTATTTTACTGGGCATTTTTTGGGGTACGATGAATTTCAAAATGACTTAGTCACTACAAAATCTATTCAGGATAAATTAAATAAAGAATTTGTGTCGGTAGTTCTTTATGTTGATGATAAACGAGCCATTGAAGAATCCGATACCTTGAATTTGAAAAAACTCGGTTTTACAGAAGAAGGTTGGAAGAGAATACAAAATGCAAAAAATAAAGGGAATATTAATACTGCAATTGAATTTGATCTATTCAAGAGAGGTTCTCAACCTCTATATGTAGTGGTGAATGCTGAAAATCAATTTATAATCGAGTCATTTGGATATGTCAAAAGAGATAAGGAATTATTTTTATCAAAACTTGAAAAGACAATTCAACTATTCGGAAATAAAACCATCAAAACAACAGAACAAGATATCATTTCACTCACCCTAGAGTACTATGGAATGACATGTGATTGTCTGCAATGGATAACGCCAGAAGACAAAGTTGTATATGAAAAAAGCATTGAATTGGGCAATGCGATTCCGCAGGATTCCGTATTCATAAGGCTAGAACCCGCTAATAGGGAGGTAGCAAATCCGTTTGACTTAACGGATGAAAATACGAACGAATATGTGTTCAACTTCAAAGGTCAATTCTATAAAGGAAAGCACCCGTGGATTAGTGAGGATAAAATAGAATATAATACAAGGTTGTTCAAATATTATGAATGTGAGTTGTCGAACTAAATAACTCGTCTTAATCATTTCGATAAATTTAGTTTGGCTATTTCAATAAAAAATACACAGTTTAATAAACCATCGCCTATCCTATCCACGTTTCCTAGAAAAAATACGTTCTATATAAAAGAGAAAATGAAAAGACCGTCCTCCGTCAAGCCTGCTGGCAGCAGGTGAAGCGACTGTCAACCATCCATCGTTAAAAAAAGCATTCATGCGATTAAAGCAATACGTCATCTTTGGACTTCTACTTAGTTTTTTTCTAGGGTCTTGCACCTACACCTTGAAAATACGTGATGGCTTCATGGCACACGAGCGCAAGCAATATGACAAAGCCGTACCCATGCTGAAAAATGAGTACAAAAAAGCAAAGACTCGCCTAGAAAAAGGACAAATCGCTTACCTCATAGCTGATTCCTACAAGGGAGTCAATCGCACGACCGACGCGATTGAGTGGTATCGCATTGCCTACGATAATCAATACGGTACGGATGCGTTGAAGGGCTACGCCTATGCCTTGAAACAAAATCAGCAATACGATGAAGCCATTGTTTCTTTCCGCGATTTAGGCATCGAAATAGGAAGCCCCTATGAGTATCGACGCGAAATAAAGGCTTGTGAATTGGCTATAGAATGGAGTAAAGCTAAATTCAAAGATTATGAAGTGGAAGCAGTCCGTTTCAATTCGCGTTCTGCGGATTACGCGCCTAGCTTGAATAAAAATGGGCAAATCGTCTTCACCTCTGATCGGGCGGCGGCTACAGGCGAGGAGCAATATGAATGGACAGGAAAGGCATTTACAGATTTATTTATAGCAGAAAAAGAAGGGGCGCAAGCCAGTCTTTTTGATAATAAATTAAATACGCCTGCCAATGAAGGAACGCTCGCTTTTAATGAGGACTTTTCAGAAGTGTACTTCACACGCTGCACGGGGAAAGAACGCTCAAATCAGCATTGCAAACTGATGATGAGCAAGGCATCAGGAACGAGCTGGTCGGTACCGAAAGTCTTAGGTTTTGTGAAAGAAAGCGTCAATTATGGACATCCGAGCATATCGAGTGATGGGAGTCAATTATACTTTGCTTGTAACGATAGCGAAGGCTGGGGCGGCTATGATATTTGGGTCTCAGAACGCACGAAAGATGGCTGGGGGCAACCACAGCTACTAGGACGCAGCATCAATACGGAAGGCGATGATATGTTTCCGACCATAGATAAGGATACGCTTTATTTCTCCTCGGACTATCATGCAGGCATGGGCGGTTTGGATATTTTCAGAAGCTATCGCTTGAATGGTCGCTGGACGGCTGCTCAAAATTTGAAAGCTCCTATCAACTCTGCAAGCGATGATTTTGCCTACATTATCGACTACCAAACGGCTGCTAAATCGAAGGATATTGAATATGTCGGCTACTTCACTTCTTCGCGCCCGACAGGAGAAGGAGGTGATGATATTTATCGCTTCGCTAAAAAAGTCCCCCCTCCACCACCGCCTGTCGATACGACTAAAGAAGTGGTTTATAGGATGCTATTGGATGGCTATGTTTTAGAAAAAATCTATGAAAATCCTACCAATCCAGGGAGTAAAGTATTAGGGCGAAAGCCACTAGAAAGTGCAAAAGTGCAAGCCATTTTTGGAAAGAAAAAGAAAGACTTCACAACGGGCGAAGATGGCTATTTTAGCTTGGAACTAGAAGAAGATATGGATTATGCGTTTTTGGGTTCAAAGAAGGAATACTTGAGTGCCAAAACAACCTTTTCGACCAAGGGAATAGCTCGCGATCCGAATCAGCCAGAGCAGCGGTTTGAAGTAGAAATTGTATTAGATAAAATCTTCCGTGATAAAGAAATTGTATTGGATAATATCTACTACGATTTCGATAAAGCAAACATCCGAGAGGATGCAAAGCCTACCTTAGATAAACTCTCCGAAAACCTACGCCTCAATCCTGACATTAGCATCGAATTGGCTTCGCATACCGATTGTCGAGGTAATGACCGCTATAATGAAACGCTTTCGCAAAATCGCGCCCAAGCCGCCGTCGATTATTTGATTTCTAAAGGCATTGATCCATCGCGCCTAAGCGCAAAAGGCTATGGTGCAACCCTAGTTCGTGTCGATTGCATTTGTGCGCGTTGTACAGAGGCAGAACATCAGCAAAACCGTAGGACGAGTTTTAAGATTGTGGAGTTGTAAAGCATCATATTACATTAGTTTTTTTATCAAAAATTTGAAATGTTTATCAAAATATGATAACTTTACAAAGGGCTATAAAACCCTTATATGAATGTAAAACTACTAGAAAGAAATACAAATAGAAGTGAAAATGCTATCATAGAAAAAGTGGAATACATTGATGAACTACCACTAAAGAAAGATGCTTGGAATTTTAACTGGCGGGAATTATTCAGAAACGAAGAAGCATTTTTTTACAAAATTACAGTCGAAGAAAGTTCTTCTAAACTTGAGGGTATTTTGATGTTAAGCCTCTTGTATAATGAAATGATTTACATGAATAATATTGAAATAGCCCCTCATAACTATGGTAAAGCAGGAATCTATAAAAATGTCGCGGCTTGTTTAATGGCTTATGCTTGCTATCAAAGTTTTCAGCATGGTAAAGGAAATTATAGAGGTTTTTTATCTTTTGATAGTAAAACGGAATTACTTGATTTTTACCAAAATAAATATGGTGCGACTAGGGTAAGTGGGCAAAAAATGTTCATTAATTCGGAAGTTGGAATAGAACTAATAAAAACCCATTTACAAATAGAAATATCTGATAACAATGAGTGATTTTTTAAATAAAGGAGGAATTAATGGCACAGGAAAAGCCTATGTAGATGTAAATAGCGCAGATTTCAAGGCATTGCGTGGCATGATTAGTGAGCGTGCTGCACAACTTTCGCCCAAACAAAAACGAGAGAACAATTTACTATCT
>CALGLY010000027.1 GCA_937959095.1 uncultured Saprospiraceae bacterium | reverse complement strand
CTGGTACTTCAGTAACACATACTTACTACAAGCCAGGTATTTACACGATTTCTTTACTCATTTTTGATTTTACAGGACAAGGTGCTACAGCAGAAATCCAAGTAGCAGTGAGTGCGCCTAAAGGACATTATGAATTACTTGTTCCTTTATCTCCTTCCCTTGATGCAGACGTTACTATACAGGTAGGTACTGTACTCAATGAAGCAACACTACAGGCAGGACTTAATAAAACATCTTATCTACGATTCAATACAGAAGATGTATTTGGTACGATTACGAAGTCAGAGTTAGAATTATCTTACGAAGGTTTTACTGCAGCCGCTGGTAATATACAAGTACATAGAGGCTCTACAGCTGTATGGAATGAAGGAAGTATAACATCTTCTAATGCACCAACTAAGGGAGCATTGCTAGATGAAGTAAATCAATCCTACTCTTTAGGGCAATTACTCCGATGGGATTTGAATTCAACAGCGAAAGAAAAATTCACCTTAATTGTTTCTACTCCTACTTCTGGTCAGACATTTACCTTTGGTTCTTCTGAATACTATTTTGAAGATGGTAAACCAAAGCTTGTTCTACAGGTAGATAATACAGCGAATGAAGGACAGTTTACTTTGGGATCAGCCGAGCCAATTTATTTTGAAGCGGAATGCGCTACAGTAGGAAGTAGTTGGAACAGAAAAAATCAGCAGTTTGCATCTAATAATAAGTATTTATTATATCCAGGAACTCAACAGGAATTTACCTCTCCTCCTACATCAAGTAGTAAGATGGTGAAATTTCAGTTCCTTATAACAGAGGCTGCAGAGTATGATGTATACACTAGAATTTTAGTGAACAATAATGTTAATAATTCTTTCTGGGTCCGTATAAATAATGGCTCTTGGATTAAGTTTTCTGATATTCCACGTAAATCTTACTTTCAGTGGGTACATATGTTTGACAAGAATAGAGGCGGCATTCCTGTGACCTATAATTTTGGAGTAGGTTTCCATACTATTGATATAGCTGTGATGGAAGACGGTACAAAGCTTGATAAATTAGGACTGATACCAGCAGGGGGAGATGCACCTACAGATATGGGACCTACAGCTACTAACTGCCAAGGTGGTAATAGTAGTGATGATGGTAGCAATGCACTCCTAGTAGGAAGTAGCAAAGATGGTGAAACGAATACGGCAGAAACTTATAGTTTTGACTATAATGCAGCTAATAATTTGACAGAGGAGATTGAAGTTTATCCGAATCCATTCTTTTCAGAAGTAACACTAGATATGCAGATGGCGAAAGAGCAAGTAAATGTTCGTGTATTTGATCTTGCTGGAAAGCTAATGACAGAACAACTTGACATTGCTGCCGATCAGAGAGTGACAATGGGAGCAGACTTGCCAAATGGTAACTACATAGTTCATGTAGATGCTGGTAATCAGACCTTCTATAAAAAGATTCAGAAAATAGCAGAATAAAGTCTACTTAAGACTTAGACAAAAATAATCTATTCTTGTCTGCGTACTTAAATGAACTTGTGAAGGGAAGGAGTGTTGAAGCTTTTTCCCTTCTTTTTTATTTCTAAAAACTCCACTTAGTCCTTAAGAAGAGTACTTGTACAGGACTATTGTAGGTAGTGGTTTTTGCAAAAATCAATTGCCCTACAAAGTCAATATCCCAGTTTTCTTTGATAGAGTAGGTGAAGGTCGGATTCAGAAATAAGGCATTGGTTTCGGATGGACTGTAGAGTACCGAAAGTCCTGCATTGATAAGCGGTGTGAGCGGATAAGCTCCTTGCAAAAAGAGGGTATATTTATAAGGATAAAGATTTTGGGCAGATAACTCTGTAGTAAATAAATCTAAGAAACTGCTATTCGTTGAGCCATTGCTATTAAATAAAAAACCACCACTCACATAAAGCTGATTGCCGAAGGAATAATCAGAACTAAAGGTCGCTACAAATGCTTGTCCGCTACTGTCAATAGGTGTGAAATAGGTGAACTCTCCCTTGAAACTTGTATTTCCAATATTGCCAGCCCAGCCACCACCGAGCGCAACTTGTTCCTCTACGATACCTGCAAGGAGTTGAAAATCATAGTTTCCTTTATTGAATCTCCAGAGCAGAGCAGCTACAGCATCTTCTTTTTTATCGAAGGCTTTCACCGCAAATTCAATACTCGAAGCAAAGTCGGTATAATAGCGTACCCGCAAGGCATCACTGCCAGGGCGTTCTTCATAATCGAAATCGGTGAAGTTATAAGCATTAAAAATATCATTCGGATTCCAAATCGTATTGATACCCCAATTGATACGCTGCCGACCCACTCGAATTTCCCACTTTTCTTGCACATATTCCCAGTACAAGCGATCTATCATGCTATGTGCTGCCAAACCTTGAGTATTGGCTGTGCCTAGTGATAAATTGAAGTAATCATTAGCGGCATCCAAACCTGTGATGTAGGGTTTTCCTCCTGAAAGTCGCACCTGATCGCCCCAAAATAATCGGGTACGTGCTTCGGCAGTGAATGTCCATTTATCATTGGCATACCACTTGAAATTTAAGCGATTGTGCAACAGATTATCCTGCAAGGCCTGATTGGTTTGATTGAGTAAGAAAAGCGATTGTAGGTTTTTGACATAACCATTGAGACTCGAGTTCTTTTGTTCACTTTGCGCACTAACTAAGCAACTATACGAAACCAATAAGAGGATGCTAATAATTCTCATAACATTCGATTTGATGCAAAAATAGAGGATTTTTATTTTTACTTTGTAATTATTCAGAACAGAGAACACTTCGTAATTGATAACCTATGCAGCAAGCACTCTGGAAACGTTTATTAAGTTATTTTGTAGAATGGCATATCGAAAGTGCGCCTACCCATATCAATCCGCATCTTTATGTGAGTTTGCGTTATGGACGCTATCAGTTGAGTACCGCTAATGCAGTCTATTCCTTCGAGGATTTATATACCAATTTTTCCCGCGCTTTTGAGCGTCTCCACCTAGAGGAACGCAATATTCAGAAAGTCCTGATTTTAGGTTTTGGCTTAGGGAGTATTCCTAGTATGCTAGAGCAAAAATTTAAAAAGAACTATCATTATACCGCAGTAGAGTTAGATGAAGCTATCGTCTATTTAGCCAATAAATATACCTTACCTCAGCTCCAATCACCAATAGAAATCTTATGTGCAGATGCTTATGCCTATGTATTACAATGCGAGCAACAGTTTGATATGATTTGTATGGATGTATTTTTGGATGATACTACGCCGCCACATTTCAAGTCCGTAGAATATCTTCAAGTATTAAGGGATTTACTCTCACCCAACGGGATACTTTTATATAATTGTCTTGCAGCAACGGAAGAAGCTTTAGAAGCTACTCGGACATTTTATGAGACGCAATTTAAAATTGCATTTCCCGAAGCTAATTATTTCGATGTAGGTGGAAATTGGATGCTTGTAGGCTCTACATCGGCGGAATAATATCTTTGAAATGCCCATTCATTTGTACGCGCTTTCGTAAGTCTTCCATTTGGCGAACAATAGGGATGAGGCGTTCCAGATGAGCAAGCATAAATTCTTGCCGCTGCGATTCGCTTCCGATTTGTAGCATCTCATATTCTTGTTCTGTCGTGAATCCCACATGATGCCCCATCGCAAAACTGCTGAATCCTTCAACCATAGGAACTTCCTTCTTGATATTCATAATCCGATAGAGTTCCCCTATGCCATCGACGAGCCGTTTGCTAAGTACAATATCGCTATCTGTATTATTAGACATGCGCTTCACAATGCCACCAGCGTAGAGTTTATCGGGAGCAGTATCAAAGTATTCATCTATTCTAAAAACGTTTAATCCTTTCGTTCGGATGTCCATTTTGCCATCAGGGTAAGTTTTTTCGATACGAATTAACTCCATTTCTGTACCGAAATTCTGTAAGCTCCCTTCCAAAAAACTAGGAATACCAAAATGACTACCTGTAGATTCGCAATCTCGTATGAGTTGCTGATAACGTGGTTCAAAGATATGGAGGTTGAGTCGTTCTTCTGGGAACGCTACTAATTGTAACGGAAATAAGGGTAAAATTTCGCTCATTTAAGTGGGTTTGTAAATCTATGAATTTGAATTAATTATCAAATTCCAAGGTTTAAAAAGTCTCAAATTTCAAAAACACTAATTCCAATCAGGACTATCAGGAATACGGGAAATAACGGTGAAAACGCCTCCTTTATGGTTCATCACTTCTTCCCAAAGTTGCGGATACTTCGATTTGAATAAATAGTTGGCGTGCATATCTGTGAGTACCCACGATTTATATTGCATTTCTTCCCACAGTTGCCCGCTCGACCAACCTGTGTAGCCTACAAAAAAACGGATATTAGAGGGTTGTATAAGCTCTGTTTCTATGAGTATTTTTAGTTTTCCAAAATCGCCGCCCCAATAAATTCCATCCATGATTTTCACGCTATCATCCAATAAATCGCCCACATTGTGGATGTAGTGAATGGTATCGGTTTGAACAGGGCCGCCAAAAAAGACTTCGGCATCAAATTCAGGAAAATCAGCGATTAATTCATTGATTTTCATATTTAGCGGCTTGTTCATCACAAAGCCCAAAGAGCCTTCTTCGTTGTGTTCGCAAAGTACTACTGCTGCACGCTTGAAGTTATTGTCGCGCATAAAGGGTTCTGCAAGGAGTACTCTTCCAGCTTTTATATCTTTCTGATTGATTTGCTGCATATTCTTTAAAGTGTGCTTGTTGGAAATGCTCTATCTACTCGCTTAATAAACCCACGAATCACCTTTCCTGTTCCCCCAACCTCTATAAATTCTGTCACACCATCTGCCATCATGTTTTGCATCGTTTGTGTCCAACGCACAGGTGATGTAAGCTGATCTATCAAGTTTTGTTGTATCCGTTCTGGGTCAGTCTCTGCTGCTGCACTCACATTCTGATAAATCGGACAAATAGGCGCACTAAAGGTCGTACTTTCGATAGCTGCTTGCAATTGTTCTTTTGCAGGCTGCATCAAAGGCGAGTGAAACGCTCCGCCTACAGCTAGTACGATTGCTCGTCTTGCACCCAATTCTTTCAGTTTTTCCACGGCTTTTTCGATGCCTGGCATAGAACCAGAGATCACCAATTGCCCTGGACAATTATAGTTGGCAGGCACTACAATTTCCTCTATTTCGGCACAAGCTTTTTCTATCACTTCATCGTCCAAGCCTACTACTGCTGCCATCGTGCTTTCTACGGCTTCGCATGCTTTTTGCATGGCTAAGGCACGTTGCTGTACCAATCTTAAACCCGCTTCAAAAGTTAAGGTCTTATTGGCTACCAAGGCAGATATTTCTCCCAAGGAATGCCCTGCTACGACTTCAGGCAGAAAGCTTTCGCCCGCCAGTTTTGCTTTAGTGATGGAATGTAAAAAGACAGCAGGTTGCGTGATTTTGGTTTGTTTCAAATCCTCTGCGCTCCCCTCAAACATGACATCGGTGAGGCGATAGCCGAGTATCTCATTAGCTTGCTCCATCAAGGCTTTTGCTTCGCTCGATGTTTCGTACATATCTTTGCCCATCCCCTCAAATTGAGATGCTTGTCCTGGAAAAACGTATGCTTTCATAAATAGAATCTATTTGCGAAGTCCCTTATGTCTGATTTGGGTTACTTCTAGTTAAGAACTTCAAGTGGGGAAGTACCGAAATTCAATTTGAAAATGCAAATTCGAGCGGAAGAAAAGTGTATGGAAGGAGGGATTTTTTTAGCGTTGTTAACGAAAGGAGGTAATGAGTTGACCCATTACCTCACAATAAACTAAATAGCGTTGTGGCTATTTATATGAACATTTTGTAATTCGACGGTCTATTATTGATTGTAAAAAGTTTGAAATCTTATTTATCTTCAACACAA
>CALGLY010000026.1 GCA_937959095.1 uncultured Saprospiraceae bacterium | reverse complement strand
CATTGGACGTGTGGTGTATAACAAATTGCACAATCAATAGCCCCATGCTTTAGCTTGGGGTGTAAATCTAAGAGATGAAGAGGCTTTAGCCTCCAACCGAGACGCGGCTAGTGGCTAAAGCCAACTTACTTTTTTGCTTAAATCCCCCATGCTAAAGCATGGGGCTATTGATAACTCGAACAAAAAGTGCAATTTGTTATACACACTTCAGCTTTTTTGTCCGACTACTTACGTTCAATTTCAACGAAATTTATCAATAAGCAGACAATCTGTAACGTTTACTTATACGCAAGTCCTTTTAAACTTGTGAAAAGAATAAACAAAGTATCAGGAATTGTTGGAAATAGTAGGCAATTCGTAATAGTAAAAATATGAGAAAACTTCTTTTTATACTCCTGCTTTTCTTTGTAGGAAGTAGTAGTATACAAGCCCAAGATGGCTTATTCCAAAAACAAACAGAACGTCAATTTTTCATCGAATCGGAAGTGCTACCGTGGCTCAATTCAGGAATTAATGTAAAAGCAGGCATCATGGATGAGAAAAGGACATTCGGTATCCGTTATGCTACGCAAAGCTATGTATTAGAAGATGTTTTTGAAGGAACATTCACGCAGGTCGCACCGAATGCAGATATAGAACAAAGCCTAAGCCTCGCGGTAGAATATCATTTTTCGCCGCTTCATAATTTTTATATCGGCACCTGGATAGGCTACGAGACCTGGGATATTCCCTTACTTCTTACGAAAACCACTATCACAAATTGGTTCATGGAACCGCAAATAGGATATAAATGGATTCCCCTGAATAATGTCTATATCAATGCAGGGTATCGCGCAAAATTGACTTTTGGAGAAAAATCCGAAGATGGTTTGCTTTCGGATAATTTTGCGTTCAAAAATATCATTACTACGCCTACCATAGCGTTAGGTTTGAAGTTTTAATAGTGATAATTGGTATCAGATATTAGGTACAAGGTATTAAGTAGATGTAGTTATTTTACTTAATACCTTGTACCTGATACCTAATACAATGACCTTACGCCCGTGGCACATCGCGGCGATTTTTCGGTACTTTTTTGAAGTGATCGCCACCTGTTACGTTTATTTCTAAGCGATTCAAATCTTCAAATTTTAGTAAGCCTTCCAAGCTAATCAGCATAAATTCTTCATCGCCTTTCAAGAGCATTAGTACATTCGTGATGCGGTTGTTATCTTCTCGAATTAGAAAATTAATGTTATTACCTTCATCCCGAATTTCCATTAAATCTTCGAATTGTTGTCCGCGTACATTCTTCAATAAACGTCCTACTTCTTGTTTCGATACCAAACTACCTTCATCCATTATCAAGACCCGTAACTTACTGATTTTCCGCATCAATTGCTTACTCACATCGTCTTCTGCAAAGAGCGATGCGCCTTTTAGCATCCAACCTTGAAGGCTTATTTCAAAGCTATCTTCATATCCATTATACTTTTCAAAAAAACGTTCTACACTTGGCGTTTGCGCCTGTACGCACAGGATGGACATAAGCATCCCTAGTGCTATGAGGGTGATTTTCATAACAAAAATATTTTTTAAACAAAAATGTAATAGGTGATTTTAGTCCGTCGGGATTTAGGCTTTCAGGGTAGGAAAATTATTATCAACTCTCCATTCCTTTAGTCTTGTTCCTCGAAACTTTCAGAGAGTTTTGCTACTTTCTCCAAATCAATATTTCCCACAAAACTCATCAATACAAAGTTATCCTCACTACCGATTATCATTAAGAGTTCATTCACGATGTCGCCTTCGTCTTTTATTAGAAATTGCATATCGTCTTCCGATTTGTTCCGTACCGTCATCAGCAATTCGTACTCTGTCGTATTAATTTTTTGGATAGCTTCCTGATAAAGTCCTTGTGCACCTTCATCCGCTACGAGTATGCGTAAACCTCGAAGATCTTTCACGACATCTTTCATTGCTTCCGATGATTCTTCATCGAAATCAATACTCAATTTATCAATCATTTGGAACATCTTCGGGCTAATATAGACTACAGTGAAACGCTCGTCGTCCACATACTGTCCGAAATAAGTAGAAATGGCATCCGCCTGTGCTTGTGTGCTACCTGCTAGACATAGAAATCCCAGTAGCATCAAAAATGATACGATTCTCATAATTTTGTTTATTTGATTATGTGATGATTTGTTTATTTAATCCGTTTCTTAATTTTCAATTCTCCTTTTCTTTTTGGTGATTTTATCCATACTTTTTGCAGCCTTTTTTGCACCTCTATTCAAATTTCTAGAAAGCAATTTCAGTGCTGCCTTTGTTTCTTTATAAGCTTCTTCTTCATCAGTAATTTCGTACTGTTCCCAATTAATTTGATTAGAAACGGTAGACGGTAACTCTGTTGTAGGATACCAAAAATAAGCCGCTACCATAAGCATCACACTTGCTGCCACGCTGCTCATTTGTACCATGCGCCGCATAAATCGGCGTTTCGCAGGGCGTTGTAATTCTATTACTATTCGTTCATCAAAATCACTCGGCAATTCTTCTCTTTTTGCAGTAGCAAAATATTGAAATAGCGGCTGATACTCCTGTAACTCTTCCGCAACCGCTCCTTCCTTGAAATATGCCCGCAGCTGCTGCTCTTCTACGAGCGATGTTTCGCCTTCAAAGTACTTATCTACGAGTTGTTTTATTGCTATAGTATTCATAGGCTACGAATTTAAAATTCCTGACGCTGTGAGTTGAGTACGTACATATTTACGCGCTCTAAAAAGATTTACTTTCACCTGATTGAGTGGAATACCCAATGCCTCCTCTATTTCTTGATAGCTGTATCCTTCGATATCGCGGAGGTGCATCACACTCCGTTGTTTTTCAGGTAGTTGGGCGATAACATTTGATATATGCTGCATTGTGTCGGCTTGTTCTGTTAGTCTATCGGGCGAGGAAGCAGGCGTTGCAAATTGCACAATGCCACTCACATCTTCGGTGCGCCAATGCTTGTTTCGCATCTTATCAATGGACATATTGCTCGTCATTCGCATCGTCCAAGCTTCCACATTCGTGACTTGTGTTAGGCGTTCTCGCTGTTGCCAAAGTTTTATCAAGACTTCTTGCACTACATCCTGCGCTTCTGGAATGTTGTCAAGCATTCGGAGCGCAAAGCGGTAAAGCTTATCTTTGATTGGTGCGACGGTATGTTGAAATTCGTTTGTTGTCATTTCACCCCCAAGACGGATGGAAAGAAAGAAATGTTACAGGAAGAGGAGAAAAAAATATTTTTTTTGAAATTGAATAGAGAAATTCGGAGGCACGGAGTTTTTTAATTTGCCATTACTAAGTCATCAAGAACAAGAAAAAATTCTGTACTTCTCTGTTCAATCTAAAATGGGGTTAACAAAAAAAGGGCCTCCTGAAAACAGGAAGCCTCTCTACATTTGCTGTACTACCTTCTCACTTTTACTATTTTGCATCTTTATCGCCTAAGGCGAATGTTTCTTCGCTAATCTAATTAGCATCGCTCCTTTGCTACTGCATTTAACTTACGATTAGAAAGAAGATGCATCATAAAATGATATGATAATACAAGTTCAAATATATTTTTTTAGAATTCTAACTTTTTTAGAACTCGATGTTTTGTGTGTGATTTAACTAGTGTCTAATAATACTAAGTGTTTCGATTTATATGTCTTTAATATGTTGTGTCTGTCTGATTACATCACAAATATAGGGCGGTTTTTGAGGGAAAGATGGACTATAGCTGTAAATTTCAGTTAGTCATCTTCTAAAGTTGTTTTAAGTAAAAAAATAAATAAAAATTTGATTATCAGCTTTTTATGTGTCTCAATAATGCGTAAAAACTGATTAATACTCCTTTTAGACGTTCAAAATTTCAAAGAAAAACACCAAAAAAGATGCGATAAAGCTCTAAAAGTCTGTTTTAAGCAGAAACTAACTTATCCTCAGCCTCGCTTGATGAGGTCAGAAACAAGCAACAAATCAAAAGAAAAAATTCCGTGCCTCTATGTCTCCGTGCCTGTCTGCCGACTTGTCTGCTACAAGCAGGCAAAGGCAGGTTCTAAAAAAGTCAACAAAAAAAGGGCTATCCTAAAAAGGACGCCCCTCTACATTTGCTGTACTACCTTCTCACTTTTACTATTTTGCATCTTTAATTCACCGCTGTGAATAAATCTTTTACTATGTGAATCATAGCAACGCCTTATTAATTCGCTACTAAAAGTTGCGTACGATTGTAGTAAATGATGCTCCAAAGTAAGGAGTGAGATAAAACATCAACTAATAACAAAACTTTAGGTGTTTCGGGTTTTTTATATTGATATGCTTTTATATCTTTTCCCGTGTCTGATGCAAATATAGGACGGCTTTTGCGCTCCGTTTAGGACGCTATGCGATAATTTTTCTCGACCATTTCTAAGAGCTTTTTTAATGGTTTTTTAACTTTAAAAATTGATATTCAGTTCTTTATACTTTATGAAAGTGAAATAAATTGAAAATTTACATCGTTTTTTAGTAGAAAAAAAGATAATTGGAAGTCGTATTTTAGCCTCTATAAAGCATACACACTATAATATATGCACACCCATTCATTAAAAAATAGCTTTAAAGCAATACGTAAATTATCAAACCACATTCAATATGCAATTAAAACTCTCGATTGTAGTAGCAATATTTTCTTTTGCTACAATCAGCTATGCACAGTCAGCAGATCGCTGGCAGCAAAGCATAGATTATAAAATGGACATTGATTTCGATGTGCAGAAGCACCGCTTCACTGGCACGCAAAAAATAGTCTATAAAAATAATTCGCCTGATACGCTAAAGCGTGTATTTTATCATCTCTACTTCAATGCTTTTCAGCCAGGTAGTATGATGGATAAACGTTCGAATACCATCGTCGATGCAGATCCGCGTGTAGGAAGTCGCATTGCAGCGCTTGGCCCAGATGAAATAGGCTATCTACGTGTAGATAAGCTTACACAAAATGGCGCAGCCGTGCAATTTGCAGAAGTAGGCACGATATTGGAAGTAGAACTTACCGAACCAATATTGCCAAATGGCGAAGCTACGCTCGATATGGAATTTAAGGGGCAAGTACCTGTACAAATTCGTCGTTCTGGTCGCGACAATCGCGAAGGGATTTCTTATTCTATGTCGCAATGGTATCCTAAATTATCAGAATATGATTATCAAGGGTGGCATGCCAATCCATATATCGGACGCGAATTTCATGGTGTTTGGGGCGATTTTGATGTAAAGATCACTATTGCTAAAGACTATATTATAGGTGGCACAGGTTACCTGCAAAACCCTGGTAAGATTGGCTTTGGCTATGAAGTAGAAGGTACAAAAGTGCCACGCAAGAAAGGAAAGACAAGCACTTGGCACTTCGTCGCGCCTAATGTACACGATTTTGTGTGGGCTGCCGATCCTGACTATAAGCATACTTCTTTGAAATCTAAGAGCGGTGCAGTCTTGCATTTCTTATATCAAGAAAATGAAAAGACGCGCGAAAATTGGGAACAGCTTCCTGCTATCATGGATGAAGCCTTGGAATTTATCAATAAGACCTACGGCAAATATCCATATGAGCAGTACTCCTTTATACAAGGTGGCGATGGTGGCATGGAATATCCTATGGCTACGCTTATCACAGGAGAACGTCAATTGTCAAGTTTAGTAGGTGTATCGGTGCATGAGCTAATGCACTCTTGGTATCAGATGGTACTAGGAACAAATGAAGCGCTTTATGCTTGGATGGATGAAGGTTTCACAAGTTATGCTTCCGCAGAAGTGATGAATTACTTGCGTGGCAAAGGCTTATTGCCAGGTAAAGCAATAGACAATCCAAACTCGACAAGTGTTGCTGGTTTTGGAGCATTCGCGAAAAGCGGACGCGAAGAACCACTAAGTACACATGCCGACCACTTTATGAGCAATGCCGCTTATGGCGTGGGTTCCTATACTAAAGGTGCACTTTTCCTAAATCAGTTGAACTATATAATAGGTAAGCAAGCCTTTGATCGCACAATGCTACGCTATTATAATACATGGAAATTCAAGCACCCAAACCCGAATGATTTTATTCGTATTGCGGAAAAAGAATCAGGTCTGGAATTGGACTGGTATAAGGAATATTGGGTAAATACGACGCAAACGATTGACTATGCTGTTACTGGAATGGAAGATGAAGGAGGTAATGCAGTAGTGAAACTAGAGCGTTTAGGATTTA
>CALGLY010000025.1 GCA_937959095.1 uncultured Saprospiraceae bacterium | reverse complement strand
TACTTTGAACGTTTAGAAGTGCTCTCCACTAAGAATAAGGATAATAAAACCTTGTCTATTTGGCTGGATAACCTAGCTGCTACCTACTCCAAACTTGGATTATACGATAAGGCAGAAGCCGCTATCCGCAAGTGCCAAGGTGCGCAAAAAAAACTAGGAGATATAGAATCTATGATTCAAACAGGTTTGGCTATTGTCGATCTCAAGATAGATATGAAAGACTATGCGGCGGCTATAGAAGAAGCTGATAATACGGTAGACTTAGTAACAGAAGACTTTGAGAACTACAAAATTTACGCTTATGTTAGAGCTTCCAAGGCAGCTCTAAAATTTGAAAAACTACCCATTGCATTGGAGAAGGCTAATCAAGCTTTTGAACTCATAGAAGAGGGAAAAACAGTAGGACGTATGGAAGATATGTATGCTCATTTGCAAAAGGTGTATACATTAGCGGGAGAGGAAGAGCGAGGTCTTGCAATGGCAGCAAAAAGAATCAATTATCTCATAGAAACACGCGACGAGGAGCAAAGCAAATTAGTCGCTCAAATGGAAGCTAAATATGAGGTGGAACGTGCAGAACAAGAAAATAAATTTCTAAAGACGAAAAATCAAAATTATTTATTGGGTCTGATTTCTTTGATTTTGATTAGTATACTTTCAGGTTTATCGTTGCTTATTTCTAGTAACTCTAAACGAAAACTTCGAAAGAAAAATAAAGAACTAAATAACGCCAATCTGCAACTTGAAAAAACAAAACTAAAAGTTGTTGAAGCCTATCAAGTCAAGCAAAATTTTATTTCCACGATGAGCCACGAAATCCGCACACCATTAAGTGCGGTATTAGGCTTTACAGATATTTTATTGGAAAAATCTCCTCATCCTAATCAATTAAAATATTTATCCAGTTTAAAGCAAGTTGGGGAACATCTGAAACGTATTATTAATGATATTTTGGATTTTTCAAAGTTAGAATCGAACAAAATTAGCTTTGAAAAAATACCTACAGATTTAAATAAATTGCTTTCTGATCTTATATGCACCTTTGACGCATACAAGGGAGATAAGGCAATTGAATTACAATTAGAGCAGAATCAGGTTTTACAACAAGAAATCCTAGCCGATCCTATTCGCCTCAATCAGGTTTTGTATAATTTACTTAGTAATGCCGTCAAGTTCACGAACAAAGGTATGGTAAAAGTAATCACTAATGTATTGGAGCAAACGGATGAAAATGTCTTAATTGCTTTTGTAGTCGAAGATACAGGGATAGGTATTTCGCCTGAAGGACAAAAGAAAATCTTTGAGAAATTTCAACAAGCAAATAACTCTATTGCTAGAGAATTTGGAGGTACAGGTCTTGGACTTGCCATCACCAAACAGTTGTTGAAACTACAACATAGTGATTTGCAACTTAGGAGTGAGTTAGGTAAAGGCAGTCGCTTTAGTTTTGAACTTTCTTTTCCATTACATGCCGCTAAAAAACAAATAGAATTGTCGTCTGCAACTACCAAGAATTATGGACAGCTTATAGGCAAACAAATCCTTTTAGCAGAAGATAATAAATTCAATCAAGTTATTGTATCTAATTTACTCCATAATTGGGGCATTGGACATGATATTGTGGATAATGGTTTAGCAGCAATAGAGACCATAAAAGATAAAAAATTTGATTGCATTTTAATGGACATTAATATGCCTGAAATGGATGGCTTAGAAGCGACAAAATATATCCGTGCCTTGAATAATGAAAAGCGCAATATTCCCATCATTGCTCTAAGTGCCAATATCTTGGATGAAAATATAGAAGCGGCTAAAAAAGTTGGAATGAATAATTATATCACCAAGCCTTTTGAGCGCGATAAAATGTATGAGGTGCTGTTGGAGACTTTGGAATTGGAGAAGGTTTACTAAACTTTTAGAAGTTTAGTAAACCTAACTCGAAAACTCAATTTAGCTAAAGTAAATCATGATGAATAGAACGATAGCTACAATGAATAAAGAAGCTACAATATCTATCCAATTGTAACTAGAACGATTACTTGCTTTTTGCTCCTCTGTAAGTGAACCAAAGGTAAGGCCTGCCAATTGTGCTGCACTTGGTCTTGGTGCTAGTAGCGAACCTAAAACCGCTGCTGCCACACAATACAAAAAGAAGAAAGAAGAAAACTTCAAGAAATTCATATCTGCTAACCCGTATAAGAAGGAATCTACCGCTAAGGAGTCTTTGAATATCTCTAATGTTAGTCGAACTGCGGCTATGCCTAAGCCAGAGAAAAGCGTAATCAGCGCGCCTGTTGAATTAATTCTAGGGAAGAAAATACCGAGCAAAAATACTGCGGTAATTGGAGGCGCAATATACGATTGCACATTTTGCAAGTAGCCATATAATGTACCACCTGCTAATTGTTCGATAATTGGTACCCATAAAATACCTAATACTACGACTACTGCCGTAGCAATTCTTCCTGTCCTTACGAGCTGAGCTTCAGAGGCATCTGGACGGATTTTCTTATAAATATCCACCGTGAAAAGGGTAGAGCAACTATTGAATACAGATGCTAAGGAAGACATTAAAGCAGCCATCAATCCTGCGGCAACCAAGCCTCTTAGTCCTGCGGGCAATATGGCCATCATTAAAGAAGGAAAGGCTTCATCTGGAGTGTCCCATGCCAATTCGCCTCGTTGTTTGAGTACGAGTGCTATGACTCCTGGAATTAAGAATAGAAACACGGGAGTAAGTTTCAAGAGTGCTCCAAAAATACTACCTCTACGACCTTCCTTTATATTTTTAGCTGTTAATACTCGCTGCACAATTACTTGATCGGTACACCAATACCAAATCCCTACAATTGTAGAAGAAAGCACTAGCCAATGCCAGGGGTATTCTGGGTCGTCCATGGAACGCCACATATCCATATACTGCGGGCCGACTTCTGCTACTACGGAGTTCCATCCACCAGCCGCTTGTAATCCGAGAAAAGTCAAGGTTGCTGCACCAATTACCAGAATGATAGCCTGCAAAGTCTCTGTGTATACAACGGCTCGCATTCCTCCAAGTACCGTGTAGATACCTGTGAGTATTACCGTTGCTAAAGCACCTTGCATAAATGTAACATCCAAGACGGTAGAAATGACAATGCCCCCTGCATATAAAGTAACAGATACCTTTGTCAAGACGTAAGCGGCTAAGCTAAAAAGAGAGAGAAACCATCTAGCTTTTGAATTAAATCGTTTTTCCAAAAACTCAGGCATGGTAAATACGCCGCTTCTTACATAAAAGGGCAAAAATAACCACCCCAGCAGTACAACTATCCAAGCGTGGAGCTCATAAATTAATAGCGGAAATTTATCAGCTGCACCAGAACCTGCTAATCCTACCACATGTTCAGAGCCAATATTAGAAGCGAAAATGGAGGAACCTACTACGAACCATCCCATATTTCTTCCTGCCAAAAAGTAATCTTCGGAATTTTCTTGTTTTTGTGAAATTACCCAAGCTGCTACCCCTAATAAGAGCAAGAAATAGCCCGCAATAACTATCCAATCTAATGTTACTAAAGTTGTTTGCATCGTCTTGTTTTTAACGGCCAACGGTGGACGGTCGCTTCGCTTGACGGTGGACGGATTTTTTCTTACGAAAAAATTATCGCAGATGATTTTCCATCCACCATCCAGTTCATCGAAGAGGAACGCTCGTCGACCGTCAAGCCCGAAGGGCGACCGTCAAGCGAAGCGACCATCTACCGTCTATCGTTCCCTATATTCAAAAAAGTCAAAATCTGCATGTTGTTTTTGTCCACTAAGGTCTTGACAGCAAAGCCCTACGAACATCCCTGTGAAAGCAGGGCGATAGCGACTGCTGCCATCGCGTATATAGTCGTCGGACAAAATACTTGCGTCCAATATAGTGCCTATTCGCTGCCACACATTTTCTGTAGTTGCAAAATAGAATTGTAATTCTGCTCGATTGATTTCTGCTTTGAGGTATATGCGTTCCACACCGCTAACATCTATAGGTTCATCCAATACCTCTTGCATATTGAAATTATCACAAGTGATGATTTGTAGATATTTTTTAGTGGGGTCTTCATTGCCTAGGAGATGCAAATAGTGCCAATGTGCGGTATTGTAATAGCATATCAAACCAGCTAATTGCTGAAAATTAGTTGGTTCAAACTCTATGCAAGTACTCGCCTCGATGTGGAAATGCTGTACCCGTCGTGCAAGGAGACTTTGATAATGAAAAGAACTCAAAGATTCGCGCCCGAATAGGCGCAAATAACCACTTCGGAAACTTAGTGATAGCCAATCTTCTGAAATTGGTACACGTAGTGATTGGAAATGAATATCCAGTTTTTCACTATCAAAATCATCGAATATGGTGTATGAGTGACTATACCGATAGCGACTGTTCGCCTGTACATTAGAGATTTCTGATCTAGGAACTTCCGCTTTCATATACAACCAATCATCGGCACGCCATTCCATTTCTTCTATGGCGGTCTCGCGCCCTAGTGTGCAACGCCCATGCTGCGTAATTGGTCGTCCAACTAAAAAAACAGCATAGCAATCGCCATCAGGTGTTTCTACGAGGTCGCCATGCCCACACTTTTGCAAGGGCGCATCTGGATGATTTCGTGTGGAAATAATGGGATTTCGTGGATGTAATTCGTAAGGTCCAGTAATATTCTTAGAACGCGCCAAACTCACTGCATGACCATATTCTGTACCACCTTCTGCGGTGATGAGATAATAGTAGTCCTTGCGCTGATAAAGATGTGGAGCTTCCGTGATTCCTAAATCTGAACCATTAAAAATGCTATATCTCGGCCCGAGAAGTTGTTCTTGTTCGGGACTATATTCTTGCAAAAATATGCCGCCGAAAAACTTGCCTTTTCGATGATCGCAAAGCATGCTAGCGAACCACTTTCGTCCGTCCATATCATGAAAAAGTGAGCCATCAAAACCACTTGAACTCAAGAAAATAGGTTCTGACCAATCGCCTAGTATATTGTTTGTTGTGACAAGGTAATTTGGGGTGTCTTTCCAAACGCCATCGAAGGAGTGGACATTGGTATAAATTAAATAAAAAATGCCCTTATCATAGCTCAAACAAGGTGCCCAAACCCCACAGGAGTCAGGATTGCCGACCATATCCAATTGCGATACGCGATTCAAGGGTCGTGCTACTAATTCCCAGTTCACCAAATCCGTAGAATGATGGATTTGTACGCCTGGAAACCACTCGAAAGTAGAAGTAGCGATATAGTAATCCTTGCCCACTCTGATGATAGAAGGATCGGGATTGAAGCCGCGAAGAATTGGATTTCTTATCATTGTATTTGGAACGTAGAGATGCGGAGGCGCGGAGAAATTTTATAAAAAACTCTGCGTCTCTGCGCCTCTGCGTTCAATTTTTATTTACCTAAAAAGGCAAGCACTTTCTCAACAACTTGCGGAGAAGTGAAGCCGAATTTTTCATCTAATACCGTATAAGGTGCAGAATAACCAAAGTGATTCAATCCCCAAACCATGCCCGTTGCACCTACTAAGCCACGCAAGGTAGAAGGCAAACCAGCCGTGAGCCCAAAAGTAGGAACACCACTAGGGAGTACACTTGTTTGATAGTCGGCAGACTGATTGCGGAATAGACCCTCACTTGGTGCAGATACTACGCGGACATTTACACCCTTGTCCGTTAAACCTTGCAATGCGCCTGCAAGCGTAGCGACTTCCGAACCATTGGCTACTAAAATGACATCGGGTGCGCCATCGGAATCTATTACGGTATATGCGCCTTTTGCTGCTTGAGTCGCTGATTTGTAGGCATCTTCACGCGGCAAATCTTTAATGTTTTGACGCGAAAGAATCAAGCCACTAGGCGTGTGTTTATTTTCGAGTGCCAATTTCCAAGCTACCGTAGTTTCTGCACTATCGGCAGGACGTAGGGCTAGGAAACTATTGCGATGCGAATGATTTTGTAATTGCTCCAAAAGGCGAATTTGAGCTTCTTGCTCCACAGGTTGGTGGGTTGGGCCGTCTTCCCCTACACGGAAAGCATCGTGTGTCCAGATGAAAATAGCTTGTTGTTCCATCAAGGCACACACTCGAATTGCAGGTTTCATATAATCCGAAAAGGCGAAGAAAGTCGCACAAACAGGAATCACGCCGCCATGCAGTGCCATGCCTGTTGCTAGTCCTGCCATCGTCAATTCGGCAACGCCTGCTTGTAGAAATGCGCCTGAAAAATCGCCATTTACAAAAGCGGTCGTTTTCTTTAAGAAACCATCCGTTTTATCACTATTAGAAAGGTCAGCAGAGGCAACAATTAGATTTTCTACGCGCCCTGCTAAGTGTGACAATACCGCCGAACCTGCATTACGAGTTGCTTGTCCTTCTTTCTGTTGAATACTTGCCCAATCAATGTCTGGCAAATCGCCTGAAAAGAATAAGTCTAGTTTTGCGGCTGCGTTAGGATTTGCTTTTGCCCAAGTTCCGAATGCTGCTTTGCGCTTATTCGCTACGGCTTGTTTTTGCTTATTTACTGCTTCATAATGTGCAGCTACTTCTGGGAAAATCTGGAAAGGTGCATCTACATCGCCACCTAAACCCTTTACAGTCGCTGCAAAATCTGCATTCGACTTTCCGAGTGGTTTACCGTGTAGTTCCACTTCGCCTTCGTAAAGGTTTCCATCCGATTTACGAACGCCCTTACCCATAACTGTTTTGCCAATAATCAAGGTAGGCCTTCCGGTCTCGTCTATTCCTGCTTGTATGGCATGGCGAATCGCGTCGTGATCGTTGCCATCAATCGTGAGGACGTGCCAGTTCCACGATTCGTACTTTTTAGCGGTGTCTTCGCCTGTTACATCATCTACGATAGTCGACAATTGAATGTCATTCGCATCATAAAACATGATGATATTGCCCAACCCTAAGTGTCCTGCAATACGTCCGCCACCTTGTGAAATCTCTTCTTGTACGCCGCCATCTGAAATATAGATGTAGGTTTTATGTTCTACTTCCTTCCCGAAACGCGCTGCTAGAAATCGCTCTGCAATTGCTGAACCAATACCAAAAGCATGACCTAGACCGAGTGGGCCAGAGGTGTTTTCGATACCCCGCTCAAAATCTACTTCAGGATGCCCAGGTGTTGGACTGCCCCATTGTCTGAAATTACGAAGCTCATCCATGCTATATTTGCCTACTAAGGATAATGTTCCATATAGCATCGCCGACATATGACCTGCATCTAAGTAGAAGCGGTCGCGAAATCTCCAATTCGGGTCGCTTGGATCGTATTGGAGAAATTCAGAATACAGAATATGCGTAAAGTCTGCGCCGCCCATCGGGCCACCAGGGTGTCCAGAACTTGCTTTTTCTACCATCGCAGCCGATAATATTCGGATATTATCGGCTGCCTTCATCGAGATTTCATTGCTTGACAATGCGTTCATGTTTTTAATTTTGGTATATAGGTATTAGGTACAAAGTATTAGGTGGATGTACTTAATGCTTTGTAGCTAATACTTAATACCCTTTAACCAATTCTTTTTCCAATTCTTCTAAGGTCTTGCCTTTCGTTTCTGGTAAAAGTCGGAAAAGCAAGCCGAATGCTAAGAGGGCGGCTACTGCAAAAATCAAGAAGGTCGCGGAGCTTCCGAAGGTATCCAATTGCCAAGGAAAAAACTGGACAACGAAGTAGGAAGTTAAGCTATTGACAAAGCCAATGGCAGAAATCGCGATGCCTCGAATATGATTCGGAAAGATTTCGGAGAGCAGCACCCACATAACAGGCCCCAAAGAAAACGCAAAACAAGCTACAAATCCAAGTATTCCGACAAGTAATAGGTATGGATTGAGCGTGCCTGCGGCTTTGATAATATCGCCTTTGTGCAAAGCTGCTGTTTTTCTGCCTAATGTTGCTACTAATGCGTCATTAAAAGCAACATCACTATCGTAGGTTTTTCCGACGATAGAACTCAGATTTGTCTTATCAATTTCGGGGCTAAGTTCCGTGATTTGCTCGCTTGTGAGGGTATAGGTGGCTTGCTTGAAACCATAAGAGACAACTAATAAACTCAATGTAATACCTGCCAATCCTGCTAGTAGAAGCGGTCTTCGACCAAGGCGATCAATGAGAACAATGGCTAAAAGCGTGAATATGACATTGATAATTCCAACCCAAACCGATTGTACAAATGCGGCATCTGTACCGATACCTGTACGTTCAAAAATATTGGTAGCATAGAAAAAGACGGCATTGATACCTACGGCCATCTGCGCGATACCTACTATGAGCGCGACGGTTAAAATGAAGCGCATATTGGGCTTGAAGAGTTCGGAAAGGCTAGAGGCGGCTTTGTTTTTTCCTTCTTGGATACTTTGTTTTATTTCGGCGAGTACATTTTGAGCTTCGACTTTGCCATTTACTTTATTTAGAATGGATAAGGCTTCGCTTTCTTTGCCTTTCGATATGAGCCACCTTGGACTATTAGGAATTAAAAATAATAAGAAAAAATACAAAAGTGCGGGAAGTGATTCTACGCCTAGCATCCATCGCCATACGTTGGTGTCCACTCCCCAAGATTGTGCGAAGTCTGAACCTGATTTGCTTAAATCTAAAAGATAATAATTACTAAAATAAGCTACAGAAAAGCCTAATACAATCGCTAATTGATTGAGTGAAACCATGCTGCCGCGCTGTTTAGCAGGTACGATTTCAGCGATATAAACAGGAACTAGTACTAAGGCTGCACCGAAAGCCAAACCACCTATTAAACGTGCCAAAACGAGTATAGCATAGGAAGGCGCAAGCGCAGAACAGACGGCTGAAACAGAATAGAGTAGGGCAACAAAAATCAAAATTTTCTTGCGTCCAATACGATCACTTATTGCGCCAGCAAAGAGCATAGCAAGCGCGGAACTTATCGTTACAGAAGAAACAACCCAACCTAATTGCAGACTCGTCAAGTCAAATTCTGCGGTGATGAAGCTATTGACTCCTGAAATAACAGCGGCATCAAAACCAAACAGAAAGCCACCCAACGATACAATCGCTGCAATCCATAAGATGTATTTGTTGTCTTTCATGTTCTCCTTTTTTACTACGCTCTTATTCAAATGGATATTTCAAGCCAATTTGACTGCGTATTTCATCGGCAATACGTATCAACTCTAAGCTATTTTGGTGCGACCAAAGCTTACTTTCTAGTTGCCCATGTTGTAGGCATTGGATACATTCTTGAATTTCATAGGTGAAACCTTTACCATTGGTAGGTAAAGATATGACTTTTTCTTCTTGATTTTTTATGATGCTATATC
>CALGLY010000024.1 GCA_937959095.1 uncultured Saprospiraceae bacterium | reverse complement strand
TAATAGAGACTCAAACAGTTCGCGCCCATCGGTATTACCCAGGACCTCTTCGGAGGCACGTTCTGGGTGTGGCATCATGCCAAATACATTCCGATTGGCATTACAAATTCCTGCAATATTAAGCAATGCACCATTCGGGTTCGCCTCTGGTGTAGCTTTGCCATCGAGATTGCAATACTTGAATAAGATTTGGTCATTCGCTTGCAATTTTGCTAAAGTAGCTTCATCGGCATGGTAGCGACCTTCTGCATGAGCAATTGGAATTTTCAGGACACTATGCTTACGAAGTGTAGTCGTTATCGCCGAATTGTTAGTTTCTACACTCAGGTGTATATTCTTACAGATAAACTTCTGATTGCTATTTCGAAGCAGTACCCCTGGCAATAAACCTGTTTCGCAGAGTACCTGAAAGCCATTACAAATCCCCCACACATAGCCGCCATTATTTGCAAATTCTATCACCGATTTCATAATCGGCGAAAAACTTGCAATAGCACCAGCGCGCAAATAATCACCATAAGAAAATCCTCCAGGCAGCACGATACAATCTCCTTTATCAAAACCACTCAAACTAGTTTCTTTATGCCAAATTTTTACGACATCTTGCCCTAGTACACTCCCTAGCACATGCATCATATCGTCATCACAGTTCGAGCCAGGAAAAACAACTACTCCAAATTTCATAGTATTGAGATTTAAGATATGAGAGGTTCAGATGTGAGATTCAAATCTCACATCTGAAAACCTTAGGCAAATTAAAATAATAAATTAGTTTGCCTTACATCCTATATTGTCATTATATCTTTCTCCTTGCCAGAGATTAATTCATCGATAGAAGTACCAAATTTATTCGTAGTGTCTTGCACTTCGCCTTCTTTGCGCTTACCCATATCTTCTGGAAAACCATCTTTCACGGCTTTCTTCAACTCCTCCATCGCATCGCGGCGTGCCGAGCGCACACTTACTTTTGCATCTTCGCCTAAGGCTTTTGCACGCTTCACTAAATCGCGGCGACGCTCTTCCGTTAGCATCGGGATATTGATGTGAATCGTTTCACCATCATTTCGAGGCGTGAATCCTAAATTTGCTTCAAAAATAGAACGCTCAATAGGAGCAAGCATCGCTTTTTCCCAAGGCTTTATCGCAAGGGTACGTGAATCTGATACGTTTACATTAGCGACTTGCTGCAAGGGGGTAGGTGTCCCGTAGTAATCTACCCGCAATCCTCTTAGCATACCTGGTGAGGCTTTACCAGTGCTGATTTTTGATAATTCGCGTTTGAGATGCTCTATGGATTCATTCATCCCCTCCAGCATCATTTCGAGTATCATATTTACTTCTTCCATAACTTTTAATATGAGTTCAAGTAATCTTTGTATTGGCACAAAAGTAAGAAATCATTTCCACTATATCTTTTTCTAAGCAAACCACATGAAATGCTTTTTGTAAATTTGCTTTTAGAGTGTTTTGGATTTTGAAAACAATTCTTATGAAGATAGCTTTTTATATAAGAGCCTGTTGGTGTTTTTCCTTCCTGAAAACCAATATCTTACGAACCCGCCTGAATGGAACGGGCAGGCTTGACTACATGAAAAACAAGCAACATATCCAGACCTGTCTGCCGACAAAAGTAGGTAAGCTGTTTATTTTTCAGTTTGTCAAAGTTCCCAACATGCTCTAAAAAAATAATTGGAAAAATTCTGATTGCAACATTTATAAATCAGCTTATTTAACAAGTATGTTTTTTCATCTTTTTACTCTGACTTTCTTCGCAAAGGCAAAGTAGAACAACGCAATAAACCACTCGTCTTGGAGGTCTCTTTATAATCTACATCAAAGGTTTGATAGCCTCTTCGCTCCAGCTCCGCTTTTAACTCTTTGAAGTTGCGCTCTAGTACAATCTTTGTTGGTGAGATAGAAAAGATATTCGGAAACATCCTATTTTTTTGCTCCTGATTGACTCGAATACGTTTCTCACTAGGAAATAAATCAAACAATACATCAGGTCGCTTTAAAAAACCTTCTTCATACATAATCGCCTCATCGAGACCTATCGGCTGAAAGGTACAATCGAGGTGCAAAATATTAGTATCAGCATTGTCTTCATCCACCCTCAAGTCGAAACCGAATACTGTTTTATGCGGAAACTTTGTCTTCAAAAAATCTAAACTTGCTCGATTCGTCCGCGCTCCTAAACCTACAAAGATATAGTCATTATGCACAAGTATATCACCTCCTTCTATAGTTATTTCATCTGGAATTCGGATGATTTTATCCTGCTCTATTTCCGATAAAATATGCTGAATGCCCTTGATCTCTAGTTTGCGTGTTGCTTTTTCCATGTTTGCAATCAGGAAAGAATCATCAATTACAAATCCAATATCGCGTGTAAAAATTTGGTCGAGTCCCTCAATATTTTCAGGGCGTAATACTTCTACCTGATTCGCTTCTAACACCGTTTCAAAAGTAGAAATTTCGCGTTTTATCGTGTCTTCTGTTGGGTATGTCCCATTTTTGATATGCCGACGCATCATCGGATTCATCCCAATAGGTTCGCCTATATCTGTACCAATCCCCAATACAACGGTTTCTAGTGCTGCCGTTTCATTTGTAACATGCAATTTCATATGCTTCGTGAACTTGTTTTATAATTTGGCTGCGAAGATAACTTTCTAGGGAAGAAAGGAAGAAAAATCACTTGCGAATGCTTTAAGAAATTGCATATTCGTTCCTATACCAAATCCTTCTTATTCCATCTTTTTTCAGGAAGTGGATATAATGGCAGTTTTTCTTTGGGTGCAAGAAATTGCTGTTCGGTAGTCATTAGACTTGTTACCCTTTAAAAAATGCTTAACTGAAATTCAGATTTTTTCGATAGTTTTTCTTAAAAAGATGGAGTATTGTTGATACTATGACTGCTTTTTAAGGCAAAATAGCGGAAAAAGGTGTTTTCAGATGAGTGTTTTTTAAAGGGTAACAAGTCTATTGTATCGAGTTCTTTTTGGAATTCTGTTTCTCTCCATTCTTCAGTTAAAATATTTGTTCCAGGTATTCCAAATACAGCGGCATAGTGAAAGCCTACACAAATTCCCCACATCAGAAGTAGTATTGCAATAGGAAAATAATCACTAAGTCCAGTCCCTTTAGATATAAAATGCAAGAAGTTGATTGCTATTACTAAAAAACTCATCCCTCCGAAAATAACCGCATGCCAATAGAAACCAACTTTTTGTGCGATGCGTTTTTCTGCTGCTTTCCGCATTCTTCTATTTTCTCTCATAATTGTGGGTGTTTTTGTTAAGAAAACTGGGATACTATGAAGGTATAGGTATTACTTTTCTAGCGAAAGCTTGTTCGATAAAGCTAGTATAGAACTCGACGGAATGAAAAGACGTTTATTTATACATAAGACTACTTATCTTTACAAAAAAAATGCCTGTGGCAAAAACGAAAAAAGTATTCATTTGCAGCAATTGTGCAGCGAGTGCACCGAAGTGGTTTGGGAAGTGTCCATCTTGTGAAGAGTGGAATACCTGCCAAGAAGACATAATCAGTAAAGCAACCACCCAAGAAGAAAAAAAGAAAATATGGAAAGGTGGTAACCTTAGCAAATCCGATCCGCGTCCTGTGCTATTGCCACAGATAGAAGCAGGCAATGTCCATCGTTTGGTTACGCCCAATGAAGAACTAAACCGCGTGTTAGGTGGTGGTATAGTTAGTGGTTCGCTCGTACTTATCGGTGGGCAGCCAGGGATAGGGAAATCTACCTTGATGCTGCAAGTGGCGTTACAAATACCTGCAAAAGTTCTCTATGTTTCGGGGGAGGAATCGGAGCAGCAAATAAAAATGCGAGCAGATCGCGTTGGCTTGAAAAGTGACAATTGCTACATTTTAGCCGAAACGAATACTAGTAAAATATTGACCCATGCCCAAAACCTAGTCCCCAATGTCATCGTCATAGATTCTATACAGACGTTGGCTTCGCCACATATTGAGTCCATGCCTGGCAGCGTGTCGCAGGTACGAGAGTGTGCAGGCGAATTGCAACGCTTTGCTAAGGAAACCAATATTGCCGTTTTCATCATCGGTCACATCACCAAAGATGGCGCAATAGCAGGCCCAAAACTTCTAGAACATATCGTGGATGCCGTGTTGCGTTTCGAGGGAGATCGACACTACACCTATCGCATTCTTCGCACGCTGAAAAACCGCTTTGGCTCAACGGATGAGATGGGAATTTATGAGATGCAAGCCACAGGACTACGCGAAGTCTCGAACCCTTCCGAATTGCTTCTTTCGCAGACAGAAGAAGAATTAAGCGGCAGTTCTGTATCGGCTACTATGGAAGGCATGCGCCCAATGCTCATCGAGACACAAGCCTTGGTGACTACTGCAGTCTATGGCACGCCACAGCGTTCTGCTACGGGTTTCGATTTGCGGCGCTTGAGTATGTTATTGGCAGTACTCGAAAAAAGATGTGGTTTCGCGTTCGGACAAACGGATGTGTTCCTAAATATTGCCGGTGGCATCAAGGTGGATGACCCCGCGATAGATTTAGCGATTATTAGTGCCTTAATTTCTTCTTTAGAAGACATTGCTATTCCAGAAAAAATCTGTTTTGCAGGCGAGGTGGGCTTATCGGGCGAAATTCGGGCAGTCAATCGCATCGACCAACGTATACAAGAAGCAGACAAATTAGGCTTCGAGCGAATGTTTATTTCCAAATACAATACAAAAGGCTTAGATATGAGTCGCTATGCAATTAAAATCATCAAAATTGGGAAGGTAGAGGAATTGTATCGCACCTTATTCGAGTAGTCCTATGGTAAAAAACAAATCTTCTATCACTAGAAAATATACATTTATTCTTTTCCTGTTCCTTATCTTTGTAGAATGTTATGAACGCAGACGGAAGCGCAGAGAATTTATAAAAGAACTCTGCGCTTTCGCGCCTCTGCGTTTAATAGACCTTATTCACAAAAGATATTAGTGAAGCTAAAATAGTTATTTTCCGTTCTATCAAGGCATAAAAAGCGGATATATGCCGTGTATATTGAGCATTTTTAGAACGAAGCCCGCCTGCTCCGCGATCGGGCAGGATAGGGCGGAAAAGAACATTTTTGATGCGTAATATTTTTTGTGAATAAGGTCTAATACTTATAAACACTCCTTTTCTATGAAGCATTTGTTCGCATATTTATTCCTTTTTGCCTCCGTAGTGGCTTGTTTGCCACCTGAAGAAGAAGATACGATAACGATCAATTATGAGCTTACTTCCAAAGAGGTAAAAGCCATTTATGAGTTACAAGATAAGCAAGAAGTAGATAGTCTTTTGCTGCTTCTAAACGATAAATATGCCACCAAACGCTATTGGGCAGCACGTGCATTTGCATCTATAAAAAATGTAACGGCCGTAGATTCTTTAGCCAATTTACTGCAAGATGAATCCAAGCAAATCCGTATAGCTGCCGCCTATGCCCTTGGGCAAATCGGCGAAGAAAGCTCCGAAAGTGCGCTGATAACTGCCTTTATGCAGGAAGATTCCACAGGCGCACACAATGTACTGAATCGAACTATTTTAGAAGCCGTAGGAAAATCAGCATCGCCTAGTTTTCTAAAGGCCTTGAGTACGGTACAAACTTATCAAACAAGCGACACGGCACTGCTGGAAGGGCAAGCCTGGGGCATCTATCGCTATATGCTCCGCGACATCACGGACTTAGCAGGTACACGTCGAATGTTGCAATTGGTGACGGATGAAGATTTTCCTGAACAAGTGCGTTTCATAGCGGCACACTATTTGCAGCGTGGCAAAAAATTGAACTTAGATACGCTTCAAATAGATACCGCCCTTGCTGGAGCTTTCCGCAATGCTAATGAGGAGAATATCCGCATGGCACTCGCGATTGCAGTAGGAAAAACAAAGTCGGAACACGCTTTGCGAAACCTCATGGAGCAATTTAATGAAGAAAAAGACTATCGGGTAAAGTGTAATATTTTGCGGGCTTTTGGCAATTTTGAATATGCTAAAGTACGCGACTTAGTATTCACTTCTTTGCGCGATGAAAATATTCATGTGGCACAAAGTGCCATTGGTTTCTTGATGAAAAGTGGCTATGCACGCGATGCAAATGGCTATCGACAAATTGCACGGGATACCACCTTGCATACGCAAGTGCGTGTGGGCTTACTGACGGCTGCAAACAAGCACTTAGCGAATTATTTTGTGGATTATAAAGGACGAACCAACTTTGCCTTGCGTCAAATTTTTGAACAATCAAAAGATGTTTATGCAAAGGCAGGTGCTTTGCGTGGCATGGCTTATTACCCTAAAATGTACAACTATATCGGAGAGGTAAGCCAAAGTACAAGCGATCCCATTATTCAGACCGCAAGCATGGAAGCCCTGCAAACAATCTGCACCGAAGGACAACTGAAACCGACGATGGGAACGCGCTACAATCGTGCAAGACAGGAGATTGGTGCCTTTTTGCTGAAAGGAATTCAGAGCAAAGAACCTGGTACTATCGCGGTGGCTTCGGATGCACTTGCTACAACTGCTATGGATTTCAAGACTGTATTGAAAGATAGTCTTTCTATTTTGGAAAATGCGCTAGAGGCTTTGAGCTTACCAAAGGAGATAGAAAGCTACAATATGCTTCAAAAAACGATTGATTATTTCAAAGGAAAAAAAGAACAAGACCCGCAAATGGTCGCTTATAATCATCCAATTGATTGGGGTGTTTTGGAAGAAGTAGAACGCGCTACGATCAAAACCGAAAAAGGCGATATTGACATTGAATTCTTGGTAGATATTGCGCCAGGCTCGGTAGCGAATTTTGTGCAACTTGCCAATGAAGGCTTCTATGACAATAAGAATTTTCATCGTGTAATACCCAACTTTGTGATACAAGGCGGCTGCCCTATCGGGAGTGGCTATGGCGCATTGGATTATACGATTCGTTCTGAATTGCCACCAATTTATTACAACGAAGCAGGTTATGTCGGCATGGCTTCCGCAGGGCGACACACAGAAGGAACACAGTTTTTTATCACGCATTCGCCTACGCCGCATTTGGATGGCAACTATACTATTTTCGCCAAAGTGACGGATGGCATGGATGTAGTGCATAAAATAGAAATGGGGGATAAGATGGAGAGTGTGAAGATTAATTGATAATTAAAAATGGAGAATTGATAATGACCTATTATTACAAGCAAAGACAGGAAAATAAAACACTCTGCGTCTCCGTAGCTTGCCCGTATGGGGTCTCTGTGTTCAATATAAAATAATGAAACTATCCGTCCGAACAATGGAAGAGGCAGACATTCCTCTAATGGTTGATTATTTCTTGAATGCTTCGGAAGCATTTTTGAAAGGGATGGGTGCTGATAAATCAAAATTTCCTAAGCGAGAAGATTGGATAGAATTGGTAGCGGAAGATTTGCAAAAAGAAAAGCCTGACAAAGCCTTCTTTTATATGATATGGGAGCTTGATGGAAAAGCGATTGGGCATAACAATATCAATAAAATCACTTTTGGCAAAGAAGCTTCGATGCATTTGCACATTTGGCAGCCTATAAAACGGCAAAAGAACTTGGGTTTGCAATTCTTAAAGCAATCTATTCCCTATTTTTTTAAGGAATTTGAGTTAGAATATTTACTTTGTGAACCTTATGCCTTAAATGTCGCTCCAAATAAAACACTAAATAAATTAGGCTTTGAGTTCATCCGAACGTATGAAACCAAGCCTGGTTGGATTAATTTTTATCAAGTAGTCAATCAATACAAATTGACAAGAGAAGGTCTTGAAAAAGTCATACAATAAAATATGAAAACAATAGCAGTATACTGCGGCTCTAAAAAAGGAAATCATCCCGCATACGCAGCAATGGCAAAACAAGTAGGAGAAGCTTTTGTACAGCGCAATTTGAAGCTCGTATATGGTGGCGGAGATGTCGGTTTGATGGGCATTGTAGCACACACAGCACTTACTGGTGGCGCACATGTAACAGGTGTAATCACGGAATTTCTAAAAGCAATAGAAGGACATTATGAGCTTTCAGAATCTATAGTAGTAGAGACGATGCACGAGCGCAAGACCATTATGGCAGAGCGTTCCGATGGTTTTTTAATATTGCCAGGCGGCTATGGCACGATGGATGAATTTATGGAAATTATCACTTGGCGACAGCTTGGACTACACGATAAACCTATCGGAATATTAAATACCAACGATTATTACACCCACCTATTCATGCAACTTGACAAAATGGTGGAAGACGGCTTTTTATCTGAACAAAACAGAAAATTAGTCTTTCAAGCAGATGATGTGGTGGAATTGCTGGATTTGATGCAAGGTGTGGAGGTATTGTAAACAGAAAAAATATTACTCTTATGGCAAAGTATCATTGGGTTCGAAGCAATACACCAAAAAAAGCGAAGCCGTCAGATCAATTAAAGCGACAAGTAGATGCTGCTTTCAAGCCTGTTTTAGAAGAGGCTACCGCTAAATTATCGCCGATTGAAGGACCACAGGAATTCAATAAAGGGCTTCATTTTTTCGGAAAGTGGTATCGTAATTTTTACTACGTCTACGAAAAAATGAAATGTCCGCCTAATGCAACAGAAGAAGAATTTGATTGGGGCATAGCACGCCTCCGCTATGTGGGTGATAATAAATTCAATATGGCCTGTTTTCGACATACGGGTGAATGGTCTGATTTATTTACCCATGAAGGAATGACACTAGAAGAGTGTGTAGAAGCAGTAAAAACAGATCCTTGGTTTTTGAGTAATTACGTCTAATATGATACAAGGCAAACAAGAACCTCTCAAGGATTTTCTCGACCGTTGCGTTGCTTTTTACAATCAACCCAACTTCATCGAGGATGACCCGATTCAAATTCCACATCAATTTTCAAAAAAACAGGATATTGAAATCATGGGATTTTGGGTAAGTATGCTCGCTTGGGGGCAACGCAAAACCATCATCAATAAAGCCAAAGAACTTATCACGCTCATGGATGGTGCGCCCCACGACTTCATCTTGAACCACCAAGAAGAAGACCGAAAGCGATTTCTTCCTTTCAAGCATCGTACTTTTCAGCCTACAGACACGCTTTATTTTTTAGAATTCTTTCAACATTATTACCAAAACAATGATAGCCTAGAAAGTGCCTTTGCAGCAGCCCTCACGCCCGAATCGGAAACGGTAGAGCAAGGCTTAGTTGCTTTTCATAATACCTTTTTTGCCTTACCCGATGCACCACATCGCACGCGCAAACACGTAGCCACGCCCGTACGAAAATCAACTTGTAAGCGACTGAATATGTTTTTACGTTGGATGGTGCGGCAAGATGAAAAGGGCGTGGACTTAGGTATTTGGAAAGAAATAAAACCAAGTCAACTCCTCATGCCGCTCGATGTACATGTGGATAGAGTGGCGCGAAAATTAGGCTTGATTCAGCGGAAACAAAGCGATTGGAAAACAGTACTGGAATTGACCGAACACTTACGTACCTTTGCGCCCGATGATCCCGTGAAATACGATTTTGCACTCTTCGGATTAGGAGTAAACAAGAATTGAAAATGGAATAGGAAGCAGCAGATATGCTAGTAGACTTCATGCTCCATTGCCAATTCCCAATTGTTGATTAAAATGAGTCTGTATTATAAAGATGCCTTCAATTTCATACGTAGAATGACACCAAGCCGCGCA
>CALGLY010000023.1 GCA_937959095.1 uncultured Saprospiraceae bacterium | reverse complement strand
AAATTGCTCCGAAATGCCTGCTGCATCCGCCAGCCCTGCTAGTATCTTCCGATTGTTGATTTTGATGGTTACATCTAAATTCAATTGGTCAAAAACTTCATCATAAATCTGTGTCAATTCGGCTTCATAGGTTAAGGAATTCGAGCCAACTACATCCACATCGCACTGATAAAACTCCTGATAGCGTCCTTTTTGCGGACGGTCTGCGCGCCAAACGGGTTGTATGGCATATCGTTTGAATGGAAAGGCTATATCATTTTGGTGCATCACCACAAAGCGTGCAAACGGCACAGTCAAATCGTAGCGCAAACCACGCTTAGAGATGGATGGAATTAGCTTCACCGAGTTTCGTGCAGTCAAAGCTTCTTCATTGGCTTTGCTTAGAAAATCGCCATTGTTTAGTACTTTGAAGAGTAGCTTGTCGCCTTCTTCGCCATACTTTCCTGTTAGCGTCGATAAATTTTCCATCACAGGCGTTTCTATCGGCTGATAGCCATATTTGATAAATACCGCCTTGATGGTATCAAAAATATAATTTCGTTTTATGACTTGCGCTGGTATAAAATCGCGCGTTCCTTTCGGTATGCTAGGTTTCATTTTCTTCTTTTAATCAGAATTTTCAGGATTAGAGAATTTGCAGAATTACTTTGCTCGTAAATTTTCGATTTACATGCTTTCTTCCTTCTATGAAATTGGTGATCTCATAGAAGGAGAGGGGAATTCTACTAATTTCCAACTTCTAATTCTTTCTCTTAATCAAGATTTTCAGGATTAGAGAATTTGCAGAATTACCTTGCTCGTAAATCTTCGATTTACATTGCACTATTTCTCATTAATGAATCGAAGATTTCTTAATGAGAATAATTCTGTCAATTCTCTAATTCCGAAAATCCTGATTATACTTAGGATTAAAGAGTAATTTATATTCTAAACTTTTTCCTCCAAAATTAATCAATAAGCCTTTGGGAAAATCGTAAACTACGGTATAATTTTTGGCTTGAGCAAGATGCACATCTTGTAGTGCAACTACTGCTTTCAATTCAAGAACTACCTTATTCTCCACCACAAAGTCTGCTCTACGCCTTCCCACTTCAATTTCATCATAATAAATAGGATGCGTTTGTTCTTCTACAAACGAAAAATTTACGCGTCTTAATTCAATGGATAAACAACGCTGATAAATGAGCTCTTGAAAACCAGGTCCCATTTTTTGATGTACTTTCATGGCACATCCAATAATTCCATAGGTTAGTGGGTCTTTTATCATCTTTCTTCTGTTTTAATCAGGATTTTCAGAATTGGAGAATTTAGAGAATTACTTTGCTCGTAAATCTTCGATTTACATTGCATTATTCTTTCTAAAGAAATCGAAAATTTCTTAAAAAGAAAAATTCTGCTAATTCTCAAATCCTGAAAATTCTGATTCGGTTTGGCACTAATGCCATATTTGAATACATCATCTTCTAAACTATCTCTGATTTCGTACAAATGATGTGGTTCAGGATTATCTAAGCGGTTGCCATGTCCTGTAAAATTGCGTTTCTTCTCCATCATGTCGCTTTTTCATCCCAACCTTCCTTATTCGAGTAGGTTTCGTAACGATACTGTGGAATCGCTATAAATTCCTTACCTGTTTTTTGCTTATAGGCTTCTGCTGCTAAATACAGGATTGACTCAAAGGTAAAATCATTAGGCATAGCCATTTCTTCTTGCAACACGGCTTGGTAAGTAGTAGGACCATTTGCTACTACACAAGCACGCGTATAAAGAAAAGTATCTACGGAAAAGTAGCGTGTTTCAGTATAACCAACTTGCTCCGCATATTTGCGTTGGTCAAGTTGAAACAGTTTTTCAGAAAGTAGATTATGAAAGTGATAAATAGCAGGAGTCGGCATAGTTACTAGATAATCTACAGCAGGTTTTAAAACAGCCTGATCTTCTTGCTTATCCCAATCTAATTTATCAATGACCGTCCAAAATTCATCTTCGCTCATTGGTGTACTGCCTTCCGCAGGTGCGATACTAATTTCTAGCATCGCATCTGCATATTGTTCTTTCAATTGCTGAATAAACGTCAAGTCGAGTTGTTGAAGACTGATTTTAAATTGTGTTGTCATATTATTCTATTCACTGCAAATATCCACTTTCTCTAACATATTCCTAGTATTTTCTGTTCCGAGTCATAGAAATTTAAAGTGATTGGTTATTTTTGTGTTTTTTGAACTGAAAATTAGGACATATGTCATTATTTGGGCTAAGCAAATCAAATCGAAGTCTTTACCGTAAATTCTTTGAAAAAACAGGCATCGAAATTACCGATGAACCAATTAGTCGTCTACCTCCTGAAATTGATGATGATATGAATGATATTTATCATGATGTCTTCAGAAAAGCAAGAAAAGCGATTCCCCGTTTGGAAAAATACATGGAACGCTATCCACATATTGATACAATAAAAAATTATCTCTACATCGCTTATACTCTAGCAGGCAAAGAGGCGAAAGCTGATGCTATGCTAGACCGCATGATGGAAGAACATCCTGATTATATTTTTGGATATACAAGCAAGATACTCAAGATAACAGATAAAGAAGAGCTTGAAAAGTATGCTCCCTTGTTAGGAAATCCTAGAGATGTGCGTTCAGCATGGAAAGAAGATGGACCTATTCATATTTCTGCTTTTGTGAGTTATCAGGCGGCAGCAGCTTATTATGAAGCCAATATAGGGGAGTGGGAAAGTGCTTATGAACGCTTGGACGGACTGATTGAGTTGAAAGTGGAAAAAGCGAAGATAGATAATGTGGTAGAGCAACTTGCGAGAGTACGTTCTTTTGAAATGGCAGAGCGTATGAAAAACCTTACAGATAGAGGTATTGAGGTCGAAGCCATCCCAAAAATAACAGAAGAAAGAACAGAAGCTCCAAATTTTGAAAATGACTTAGTGCAACTGCTCTATGAACGTGATGTTAATTTTAGTCATCGAGCAGGAGACAAGCCTTTATCAGAAGCCGAAATAGGGCAATTCATGGAATTGCCTAGAGAAAGCTTTATTCGTGATTTGGAAAAGGTGTTGGAAGATGCAATTTATCGCTTCAATTATTTCACTAACGAGGCTGAAGAGGAAGAAGGGTATGCTCCTATTCATGCCCTCTTTTTCTTAGGTACACTAAAAGTAGAAGCAAGTCTTCCGAAAGTAATCGATTTGTTGAGGATAGGTGCGGATTTTTCGGAGGTTTGGTTCGGCGATATGCAATCAGATTTTATATTTCCAACTCTTTATAATCTTTCCGAAAACCAATTAGAGGTACTTAAAAAATATGTCTTAGAAGAATATAATAGTCCCTACGACCGAATGCTAGCAAGCAAAGTAGTTATGCAGGTTGCTTTGCACCAACCTGAACGCCGAAAGGAAGCTTTAAAATGGTTCGAAGAAGTATTTTCTTACCTACTAGAAACGGAGAAAGAAGGTCTTATTGATAGCAGTTTCATAAGCTTTTCTGTGAGTTATCTAACGGAAATGAGAGCTACTGAATTATGGTCGCTTATTGAAGAACTCTATCAAAAAGGCTGGATATTGAATAATATACAAGGCAATTTAGAGAAGATTGAGGAGCAAATTAATCGTCCACAACATCCGTACTATATTGAGCCCTTACCTGAAAATATTTATGAGTATTATTCTTGGGAATATCTTGAGCGTGCTGATAAAACATCTCCTTTCGCGGAAGAAGCTCAAAAAGAAATGGATGAAATTCTCAATCCTACGAGCAAAGGGCGACAACGAGTAGAGCAATATGCAATGCGTAGCATGATATCTGCCATGTCAGGAGGGGCAATTCCAATCATACCTGAATCGGAGACTGCTGATGACGGTTATCATGATTATGAAGAACTAGCCTACACACCTAGAACAACAGGGACGGTAGTTCGTTCCGAACCAAAAGTAGGTAGAAACGACCCTTGTCCTTGTGGAAGCGGGAAGAAATATAAAAAGTGTTGTCTTAGGAAGTAAGATACCCATACATCAAAGCTGCCACCCGTTTCGCCACGCCCGTTTCACCCAATTGTGCGCGAATAGCGGCATAATCACGCTGAATGTTTTGGTGATGTTTAGCTTGCAAAATCCGTTGCAGTTCCACTTCAAGGCGTTCAGGATTCAAGTCTTTTTGAATGAGTTCTTCTGCTACCGTCTTTTTAGCAATGATATTCACCATGCCAATATGGGACAAATCGACTAAGCGACGTGCAATCTGATAGGTCAAAAAATTGGTTTTGTAGCAAACGACTTGTGGCACATTGAACAAGGCAGTTTCCACGGTAGCTGTGCCTGATGTAACGAGTGCAGCCCTCGCTTCCTTCAAAATGTCATAGGTTTTATTGTAGACCAAATGAAGTCGAGGACTTAGCGGAAACCCATAGTCTTCTAAGATACTTTTGTATAAACCATTATCTATGGAAGGCGCGGCAGCAATCACAAATTGATAATCAGGAAAACGCGGCAACATTTGCAACATCACACCTAGCATTCGTTTTATTTCTTGTACACGACTGCCTGGCAAGAGGGCAATGATGGGTAAATCGGAAAGTCGATTTTCTAATCTGAAATTAAGATTTTGTTGATGCTCATTTATTACATCTAAAAGCGGATGCCCTGCATAATCTACTTGATAATCATGTTCCTGAAAAAAGGCAGGTTCGAAGGGAAAGATGACAAATAATCGCTCTACGGATTGCTTGATTTGCTTAATACGACTGCGATGCCATGCCCAAACCGTTGGAGAAATATAATAGAAGACTCGAATGCCTTGCTTCTTTGCCCAATCTGCTATGCGAAGATTGAAGCCAGGGTAGTCAATGAGGATAAGTACATCGGGTCGGTATTGGAGGATATCTGATTTGCAAAATTGCATATTCCGACGAATCGTACGGATATTTTTCGCGACTTCCACAAAACCCATAAAGGCTAAATCGCGGTAATGTTTGATGAGTTTCGTCCCTTGTGCTTCCATCAAATCGCCGCCCCAAATGCGAAAATCTGCTTCTGCATCTTCGTTTTTTAGTCCTTCTAGTAGTTTTGCTCCATATAAATCACCCGAAGCTTCTCCTGCAATTACGTAGTATTTCATTCTTAAAATATCGAGCCACTAAAATAAACTAACCACGCAATGATATAAATGCCCGTCGCAACGACCACACCACGCATAGATTGGGTGTAATATTCCTTTTGAAGTCGATTTAATAAGAGTGCATTTAAGCCTACCGCTACTAGTGCAATAGTGCGAATGCGGAAATTGGCTGAAAAATCACTTGGACCTAATACGCCTGCTTGCTCTAGTCCGCTAAAGAGCAACCGGAGCAGCATAAAGGCAATAAAAGGTAATAATAAACCCAAAATAATCCCTGCTTGTATTCTATTTTGTCGTAGCATTTAATCGTACTGTTGCATTTTAAATTCTAAGGATTGCCTTACCGCTTTCCATTCCGAATCAAGGATGGAAAAAACGACCGTATCTCGTTTCACGCCTGCTGCATCTACCCGATGATTGCGTAGTACGCCATCTTGCTTTGCCCCGAGTCGTGCGATGGCATTTCTGGAAGGCATATTGTGCCAATGCGTCCGAAATTCTACCGCGATGCAATCGAGCTGTTCAAAGGCATATTGTAGCAATAAATACTTTGCTTCTGTATTGATTCCTGTGCGCTGACAACGCTTTGCATACCAAGTATAACCGATTTCCAAGCGGCGATTTCTAGGTTCTGCATTGCAATAACGTGTTGTGCCGACTATCTCATTAGTTGCCATGTCAATTACCACAAAAGGCAAGGCTCTATCTGCTTCTGCTTCTTGAAAGGCAAAATCCAAATAGGCATCAATATTTTTTGCAATTGGTACAGAAGTGAACCACAGTTTCGATAAATCGCCATCCGCAGCAGCTTCTAGTAAAGCTTCTTTATGTGTTGCTTCTAATGGGATTAGACGTACTTTATTTCCTGTTAATTCGATTGAATTTAGCCACTTTTCCATTTAGCATAAAATTAATAGATTATCGAATAAGAAAGACTGAATACTTCGATTTTTTAAATGAATATCCGTCTCACATCTCATATCTTAAAACCCGCCTGCTCCGCGATCGGGCAGGTCTCACATCTAAATTTATGCAAAGGTTACCTCATTAAGTTGATCTATTGCGTCATATTTTGTCAAATCATGTCCCGATGGAACGATTGAAATATAGCCATTTTTCAAAGCCCACATATCGGTATCTTCTGCCATATCGGTTGCTGCGAAGTCGCCACCCATCCAATAGTAAGGAACTCCACGAGGGTCTTTTGCTTCGTGAAATTCTTCTTCCCAACGCGAATCCGACTGTCGGCAGACTTTGATGCCTTTTATTTGAGCAGTTGTTAGTTTTGGAATATTTACATTAATTAAATTGCAATTCGGCAAGCCTTTTTCGAGTACTTTTCGCACAATGAGCTTCAAAAAAGGACGTGCTTGTCGAAAGTCGGCTGTCCAAGCAAAGTCCAATAACGAAAGTGCAATAGAAGGAATACCTTCCAAAGAAGCTTCCATCGCTGCCGAAACTGTACCAGAATAAAGGATATTTATAGACGCATTCGAGCCATGATTGATTCCCGAAATACATAAATCTGCTTGTCGATTTTTTAGCACAACGTGTTTTGCCAATTTTACACAGTCTACAGGTGTACCAGAGCATTCGTAGGCTTCTACGCCCTCAAAAACATCGACTTTTTTCAATCGAATAGGATCGGAAATGGTGATGGCGTGTCCTTTGGCAGATTGTGGTGAATCGGGTGCAACAACGACTACTTCTCCAAACTCTTTCGCCACACTTAAGGAGGCCCGCAAACCTGGTGCATTGATACCGTCATCGTTAGTCAATAAAATTAAAGGCTTTCTCATTCTATTTTTGTATTAAGTATTAGGTACAAAGTATTAACTAGAATTTTCCTAAGGAACGCGAAATAAATAAATGTACATTCTTGAGAGAGAGGTTTTATTCATAGTTTTGCTTTGAAACCCGCATAAATGTTGATATTTTCAGGGCTTCAAAGTGAAAAATATGGGCGAAATACCCTGTCAAGAATCTACATTTATTTTTTTCGCGTTCCTAATACTTAATACGTTGTACCTAATGCCTTTTATATAAAACCCAAAAGTAGCTTTTTGAAATTGAAATTTAGGTAATTCACATTAATAAACAACACATTTTAGGGTAGCTATTTTTTCTTCTGATAAATTTTCAAAAACCGCGTATAGCCTAGCTACATAAGGCTTTTTTAAGATTTGTCAGGAGGAAAAGAGTAACATAAAATGTGTTGTTTATTATTGGGAGTTGCCTAAAAGCCAATCATTCGCCGATATTGACTCCAAAGTCGTGTTAATTTCCAAGCTAAAGGAACAGTCAAGCCCCAGCGATTCTCAGGGATATCCGAATCGGATTGATGTTCTGCTACCATTTCTTCCATCTTATCGGACTGATGGGAAGCCGCATCTTCATCGACTATTACTTCGATTTCGCGTTCTTTTTGTAGGAAAATCTTCGCCATCACTTGGAAAGCAACGAGATCGGTGACGGATTGTAATTCTTTTTCTTCTTTTGTCATATTGTTTTGGTAGCAAATAATTAAATTATCACACTAATTCTAACAGCGAATATCGTATAAAAATAGACATCTACTATTCTAATTGATCTTAGAAATATTTATTGTCTATTCTTACTAATACTCATACTATACATCACTTAGAGCATGTTAAACTCACAAACACATTGTTATAGATGTTTAAACATTCCAAGGTCTACTTTCCATTTAAAGTGATATTATGTTGATTATAAATTGTATTCAATTCACTTGTGAAATAGAGGAAAAAAAGCTTATGCTAAGCAGTAGAATTGCACTAATAAAGTAATTGATATTTCGTATTTGGGTGTTTCGTATTTCATTTTTTCAAAAATAATAACGAAAGAACACAGTATTTTGCTGCATCTGTGCAACCCTTTGCTTTTCCTTCTGTCTATAAAAGCGACAACAACCTAGAGATATTGGATTATTCAAGTACACATAAAGAAATCATCGAAGATTGCAAGCGAGGCAGTCGCCAAGCGCAGTTTCAACTATACCAATTGTACTCTCGTGCAATGTATGGCGTGTGTCTGCGCATGGTGAAGAACGAGACCGACGCAGAAGACATTCTGCAAAACGCATTTGTCGATATATTCACGAAGCTTGATTCCTTTCGCTATCAATCGGCGGTGGGTGCTTGGATTAAACGGATTGTTGTCAATAACTGTATTAATTTTCTAAAAAAGCGACGTGTTTATTTTGATGAATTGGATGAACGCCATGGCAACATCCTCTTTGAGGAAACAACGACAGACTCCCCCAAGCTAGATGTGGGGAGTATCAAACGAGCAGTAACGCAATTGCCCGACGGCTATCGCGTAGTACTATCCCTCTATATGTTTGAGGGATACGATCATGGTGAAATCGCAGAAATATTGAATATTTCAGAAGCGACTTCTAAATCGCAATACAGTCGAGCAAAAAAGAAATTGAGAGGCTTTTTAAATAAAAGTGAAATAGAAATAGCTTAGAGGCTGTTTAGGAAGATGTGAGACTTTAAGATTTGAGATTGAAATATTTCTAAAAAATCTCTCCCGTCTCAAATCTCAAAATCTCCCGTCTAAAAGGAGTGGGAAAAAACCAATTTACATTCTCGACAAGCATTTTTGATGAAGAGTGATTCATTTTAAACGATTTATTAAAAATGCTTGGCTGTGGAGAATGTAAATTGATTTTTTCCCACTACAAAGCAATAAGCATGAAACTAGATAATTTAGAAAAATTTGTACAAGAAGAACGGGAACAGTTTGATACGGACGTACCAAGCCTGAAAGTGTGGTATGGTGTAGATAAAGAGCTTGAAGCAGCAAAAGTACAAGAACAAAAAGGTTTTAGACTTTGGCGTAGTATGCGAATTGCAGCAGCAGTAGCATTGCTTTTAGTCACGGGTGGACTTATAGGTAGAATGACAATGAGTGATGGCGTGACTCCGCAGCAAGCAGTAGCAAAAACAGTAGACCAAATCGCACCTGAATTGGGCGAAATGGAAGCGTACTATAAAAGTCAGGTCGACGAAAAAATACAAGTCTTGGCAAGCTATGAAGATGCTCCTATGCTACTCGAAGATCTTGCAGAAATAGATGAAATGATGCAAGAGCTCAAGGACGAACTACTAGAAGCACCACAGGGCAGCGAAGAAGAAATTGTTAATAATATTATTCGAACTTATCAGACTAAAATTGAAATTTTAGAACACGTGTTAAGTCGTATTCAAACCGACCCAAATCAAAATTCAGACAGAAATGAAGTTAGTATTTAATATAATGATAGCTTGCTTGGTGACGGGATTTATGAATCCCCTGCACGCGAAGCGAGAAGAATATACCAAAGTAATAGAGAAGACCTTTCCGATTTCGCCTGATGGCACGACGCAACTGTACAGCAAATACGGCAGCATAGAAGTGAAAACGTGGGATCGGAATGAAGTGGAACTCAAAATTATTATTGAGGTAAAAGCAAATAGCGAAGACAAAGCCGAGGAAACCTTTGATCGCATTCATATCGACATCAGCAATGATAGTGATTATGTGCGTGCCGTGACGGAAATTGAATCGAAATCGGGTGTAGTTAATTGGACGAAAGGCGACTATAAAATCTATTACGAAGTACGAATGCCCGCTAGTAATAACTTGGAAGTAGGGATGCGATATGGCAACATACACGCAGAAATGCTAAAAGGCACAGTAGATGGCGAAGTACGCTATGGCAATATGCAGTTGGATGGAGTAGGAGATAACTCGAAAATATCCGTATCATATGGGAATGGCACCGTGCAGAAAGCAGGCGATATAGATGCAACAGTGAGCTACGGCAAGCTGACGATTAATGAAGCGAAAGACGTGAATATTGTAAGTAAATACTCGAAGGTAGTGATTGATGACGCAGACGAAATCAAAAGCGATTCGAAGTACGATACTTATGATATAGATGAGATTGAAGATTTTCGGAATACTGGAAAATTCGACAATTTCAAAATAGACGAAGTCGATAATGTGCATATGTCTAGCAAATACACGCAAATAAAAATCGAAGAGCTGAATCGTAGTGCAGACATTGAATTCTCCTTCGGTGGTGCTACTATCGAAGAGGTAAAACAGGACTTTTTAGATGTAAATTTGCGTGGTAATTATGCGGTATTTAAGGTCGGTATTGACTCGGAGGCCAACTATAACTTAGAGACAAGTGGCAATAATACAGGCTTGGGCGATTTAGGTTTTTTG